>JAIRMM010000020.1 GCA_031258695.1 Puniceicoccales bacterium | reverse complement strand
TCCATGCCTCCCAAACCTTGCTCGAGTAGTTTATCCGCAAAAACATGAGAGTCTTCCGCCGACAGGCGCCCTAGATCTATCTTTGGATTTTCACCTAACACCAGCAGTTTAAAAATTTCCACACCAAATGGATCGTATTCCAACACCGCCGTCATATCCAATATCTCCTTGGAAGACATTTCCTCTTTTTTAAATGGCAGTCTGCCGGCCCGCCGCAGTGATTTTAGTCGTAATACACCGGACCAATCATCCCTAAGTATCCCACCTATGAAAGCTTTTGGATCTTCGGATGGGGGTTTTGCCGAATGTCCGGTCGTAGCTCCTGGCTGAGAATCTAGGCCATTTCCGGGACCGTGCAAATTCGTTGCATCCGCTTGTTTTGCATTTCCCAGGGGTGACATTTTCTCTCCACCGTACACCCCATAAGTTGTTGTGATATTAGTTCCATCCATACCATCCTTTCATTGGTTATTATATATAACCCTTACACAATAAATCTTTCCATTGCGAGTCTTTTTTGTAAATATTTTTACTTTTTACGAAAAACAAAAAAGCTGGCAAAGTTATAGCATTCCCCTGGGTTGGGACCCATAAATTCCACAAAAAAATCAGGTTTCCGTCGTCCCGTGAACTTTTAAATGGATCGCGCCCATCACCAAAATCCTCCATCTTTTACCGGGCCAGTTTCCGTAAAAGTTTGGCAAAAACTCCTCCGTGTTCCACCGGAGGAGGTTGCGAAATGCTCTGGAAGGATTGTACTCCTTCGGCATATCGTTGCCTTAATCCATCCCCCTTCCCTCGTCCCTTTGAAATTTCCTTCGCGACTTTGGGAAAGAAAGTTTTATCTTCCAAAGGCTTCTTCTTTTATCAGTTCCATCCCCTGTCCCCTGAATTTCTTTCTCCTTTTTCTATTCGCCAATCCTCTTTTTATGAGGCTATGATGTCTGCCTCTGGCGGCCTTTGCACTTCTCTTTCAAATTTCTTCCGGGGATAAAAAATGGTCGAATTGGAAACGGAGATGGTGGATGGAAAATTTTTTACAAAAAATCAGCGGGAACGTATTTTTTTCTTTGCAGAGCGGCCAATGGTGCCATGCAATGGCTTTGTTAAATTGGAAAATTATTAAAGGGTAAAAATAAATATTGACGTTTGTCCGTGACCTTGCAAATTGCGGATAATCGGTCTTAGGTAACGTACACGCCGTCGTGGCGTTGTCAATGGCGGGCGCCCTTGTAGCTCAGCTGGCAGAGCGCATCCTTGGTAAGGATGAGGTCGGCAGTTCAAGTCTGCTCGGGGGCTCCAGAGTTTAAAATTTAAATTTTATATATAAATAAAAAAGGAAACAAAATGGCAAAAGAAACCTTCGAACGGAATAAGCCACACGTAAATGTTGGAACCATAGGGCACGTTGACCATGGAAAGTCAACGTTGACAACGGCTATATTAAAAGTGCAATCGGACAAGAAGTTGGCCGAATTCAAATCCTACGCTGATGTTACCAAAGGCGGAACGGTCCGTGATTCTACCAAAACTGTAACGATTGCCGTATCCCACGTCGAGTATCAGACGGAACTTCGCCACTATGCCCACGTCGACTGTCCGGGACATGCCGATTTCGTCAAGAACATGATTACCGGAGCTGCCCAAATGGATGGAGCAATTTTGGTCGTCAGTGCCTACGATGGCCCCATGCCTCAAACCCGCGAACACATATTGCTTGCGCGCCAAGTGGGAGTTCCAAACCTGGTCGTATTTTTAAATAAGGTTGACCTTTTGGATGATCCGGAGTTGCTTGATCTGGTCGAGATGGAAGTTCGCGAGCTTTTGAATAAATACGAATATCCCGGCGATAAGGTTACCGTTATTCGTGGATCTGCTCTGGCGGCACTGGAGGGTAAATCGGAAGGTGTTAAGTCCATTGGCGAGTTACTGAATGCAATCGACAATGATATCCCAGAACCCGTCAGGAACGTGGATATGCCATTTCTAATGGCCATTGAAGACGTCTTCTCGATTACGGGAAGGGGAACCGTTGCGACGGGTCGCATTGAACGTGGATCCGTCAGGGTCGGAGAGGAAGTCGAAATTGTTGGGTTGCGCGATACGGTAAAAACCACATGCACGGGAATCGAAATGTTTCGCAAGCTGTTGGATAGGGGTCAAGCCGGTGACAATGTTGGGATACTTCTGCGCGGCATTGACAAAGATGGTGTCGAGCGGGGGCAGGTATTGGCCAAGATTGGATCAATTCACCCCCATACAAAGGCAAAGGCTGAAATATATGTTCTAACCAAAGATGAAGGGGGACGCCATACTCCATTCTTCAATGGATACCGTCCGCAGTTTTACTTTGGAACGGCTGATGTTACGGGTATTGTTAATTTGCCGGAAGGTAGGGAAATGGTAATGCCAGGGGATAATTTGAGCATAGAATTGCTGCTGCAGAAACAGATAGCCATGGAAAAAGGACAACGTTTTGCTATCCGCGAAGGGGGTCGTACCATAGGGGCAGGACGCATCACGGAAG
Source organism: Puniceicoccales bacterium (assembly GCA_031258695.1). GTDB lineage: Bacteria > Verrucomicrobiota > Verrucomicrobiia > Opitutales > JAIRKQ01 > JAIRKQ01. Next base: position 39,169 of record JAIRMM010000020.1, on the reverse strand, counting down.
TAATAGCCTGATAATATTTGAAGAGAGCCCGTAGGCTACCTTACCGTTTGAAAAAAGAAATATGGTTAGTTAATGTTTGAAATCAAAGGAGAATAGTTCAATTGGTAGAGCAACGGTCTCCAAAACCGTAAGTTGGGGGTTCGAGTCCCTCTTCTCCTGCCATGGTTTCCACGAAAAGAATAAATTATGCTAGGAAAGACGAAACGTTTTTTTGCTGAGACATTGGATGAGCTCAAGAAGGCGGCTTGGCCCGCGAAAAAGGAATTGGGAAAATCCACCGTCGTCGTCATAGCTGGTATGCTTTTGATTAGTTTTTACGTAAGCATAATAGACTTTTCCCTGTTTAATGTCGTAGATTTTGTGATCAAGTGCGTTAGAGGTTAAAATGGATGATGAGACATTAGAAGAACTTGAAACCGTGTTTAATGAAGGGATGTTGCTGCCAAAATGGTTCGTTTTGCAGACCTTGTCAAATCAGGAAAGTAAAGTTAAGGACGCCATCCATATCCTTGAAAAGGAGCATAATTTTGGAGATATTATCCAGGAAGTGCTGGTTCCGGCGGAGAAAATTACGGAGATAAAAAATGGTAAAAAATATTCCCGTGTGAGAAAATTTTATCCAGGCTATGTTTTTATTAAAATGAAAATGTACGACGATGCCGGCAAGTTCCTCGAAAAACCGTTTTCCCTTGTAAAAAGTATTCCGGGGGTCGTTAGATTTGTGGGAAATCGCGATCCCGTTGCATTGAAACAGGATGAGATTGACAACATTTTGGCAAAGGTTGAAGCCGTTAGCGGCCAAAGCACTCCTAAGACTACCTATGACCTGGGCGAAACTGTAAAAATTAATGATGGTCCATTTTTAAACTTGACAGGAACGATAGAAGGTATTGATACGGAAGAGGGTCGGTTACGCGTAAATGTTTCCATGTTTGGTCGTTCGACTCCAGTCGATTTAGAATTTTGGCAAGTTAGACGATGCGCTGACGGAGAAAATTAGAATTTTTAGGAGTAAAAAATGGCAAAGAAGGTCATCAAAGAGATAAAGTTACAGTTGCCCGCCGGCGCTGCAAATCCTGCGCCTCCGGTTGGTCCGGCATTGGGAGCAGCCGGCATAAACATTATGGGTTTTTGCAAAGAATTTAATGCCAAGACGAAGGACCAAAATGGAATGATCTTGCCGGTAGTCATATCGGTTTACGCGGATAAAACGTTTAGTTTTATTCTCAAGTCTCCCCCCGCTGCGGTATTGCTCAAAAAAGCCGCTGGCATAGAAAAGGCATCGGGAGTTCCTAACCGTGACAAAGTCGGGAAGGTCACAATGGTCCAGGTCGTGGAAATTGCTAATATTAAGAAGGAAGATTTGAACGCCAACTCGATTGAACAGGCGACCAAAATAATTGAAGGGACAGCAAGAAGCATGGGCATTGAGGTCATCAAGTGATAAGTTTATGAAAAAATCAAGCAAACGATATACTAAAGCACTGGAGGTTGCCGATTTGGGGAATGGATATTCCGTATCGGAAGCCATTGAAGTGCTGAAGAAAATGCCAAAAGCAAAGTTCGATGAAACCGTTGTGCTGTCTGTCCACTTGGGCGTAGATCCAAAGCAAAGCGACCAGATGGTTCGCGGGACAGTTTCGTTGCCGCATGGTAGTGGACGAAGGGTGAAGGTGTTAGCATTTACCGATGACCCGGCGGGGGCGTTGGCTGCGGGGGCCGATGAGGCAGGATTGCACGATATTTTACAAAAAATTAACGACGGTTGGTTGGATTTCGACGTGGCCGTCGCAACGACATCGGCCATGAAAGAGGTCCGTTCCGCTGCTAGGATTTTGGGACCACGGGGTTTGATGCCCAATCCAAAAACCGGTACCGTTTCGGACGACTTGCCTTCTGCGATTCAAGCGGTGAAGGCCGGGCGGGTAGAATTTAAGATGGATAAAACTGCTAATTTGGCAATTGTGGTAGGCAAACGGTCATTTGAGGGACCAAAATTAGTGGAAAACTGCGATATGGCCATAGATGTTCTATCGAAGATGCGTCCGACAGACTTTCGTGGTAAATTTGTAGAATCGATGACAATTGCAGGATCCATGACGCCGGGCATTAGGTTGTCACAGAAAATATTTGGAAAGTTTTAGGGGGAAAAATGAGAAACGAAAAGAAACTTTTGGTTGGGGAGATAGGGAAGCATCTCGACAAGTCGAACTATGTATTTTTTACGGACTTTCGTGGCGTAACAGTTTCCGATGTTTCCAACTTGCGCCAGAAATTGCGTCCGGAGCAGGGCGAATTTCATGTTGTAAAAAAATCTCTGCTGAAAAAGGCAACCGAAGAGAAGTCATTGCCGATGCCGGCAGGCGGTTTTGAGGGACAAATAGCCCTCGTCGTTGGCGGGAAAAATCCTGCTGGCATAGCGAAATTGTTGAAGGAGTTTCATAAAAATAGTAAGGAGGAAAAATTGGCAATGCGGGGTGGTTTGCTTGGCGGCAAGCTGCTTAGTTTACAAGATATAAGCACATTGGCGGAACTTCCTGGCATGGATATTTTGCGTGCACAATTTTTGGCATTGTTAAATACTCCGGCGACGAAGTTGGTACGAACGATGAATGCTGTCCCGCAGGGGATATTGAATGTATTGCAGGCCAAGGCGAGATTATAGAATTTTTCAAAAAAATGAAACTTTGCTAGGAAAAGTGTTTCTTAAATGGTGTTTGGTGATGCCGCTAGCGAAATTTCGAAAGGAAAAAAATGGCAAGTATAACAAAAGAACAGGTAATAGATTGGTTGAGCGAACAGTCGGTTTTGGAGATCGCTTCCTTGGTTAAGGACCTAGAAACCAAGTGGGGTGTCAGTGCAGCAGCACCGGTAGCAGCGGTGGCAGCCATTGCGGCAACGACTGCAGCGGATTCACCTGCCGCGGAAGAGAAGACTGAGTTCGAAGTCGTGCTAAAATCGGCGGGCGAAAAAAAGATTGAAGCCATCAAAGCTGTCCGCGAAGTCGCAGGACTCGGACTAAAGGAGGCTAAAGATCTTGTCGAAGGAGCTCCGAAGACCGTAAAAGAGGCGGTTTCGAAGGCCGATGCAGAGGAAATAAAGAAAAAATTAGAAGCTGCCGGAGCAACCGTTGAGCTGAAGTAGCTTTCTCCATGTGATTATTTTCAATCATATGATCTTTTTTTTGGAAAAGCTGTGGTCTTTTTTATTGTATTTGATACAAATACAACGGGGGAGGCCACGGTTGAATAGTTTGTATAAAAATTTTGAGGAAGTCATTAGCCTATGATGGACAAAAATCACATTAGTTTCGGAAGTTTAAAAGAAATAATAACTCCGCCCTATCTCATCGAAGCGCAGATAAATTCGTTTAAAGAATTTTTGCAGGCTGATGTGGAAGCAAAGGATCGGCAAGATGTTGGGTTAGAAGCGGTTTTTAGGCGAACGTTTCCCATCGAAAGCTATGATGGGACGGCCTCGCTGAACTATGTATCCTACAGGGTTGCTCCGGCCAAATATTCGGAGGATTTTTGCATCAAGGAAAGTCGAACCTACGCCGCCCCATTGTTTTTGCGCCTAAAGCTTTCCAGCGGTGATGATTTGAGGGAGGAAGAGGTTTACCTGGGTGAAATTCCGATCATGGGCGAACGTGGTTCGTTTGTAATTAGTGGGACGGAGCGTGTTGTCGTCAGCCAGTTGCACCGGTCTCCGGGAATCTGCTTCGAAGTCTTCACCCATGTGACGGGAAAATTATTATATGCATTCCGCATAATGCCTGATCGGGGGACTTGGATAGAGGTACAAAATGATCAGAATGACCTTTTGTATGTCTATTTGGATAGGCGGCGGCGGCGGCGGCGGTTCCTCCTAACGACTCTGTTTCGGGCGTTTGGCTATGGTTCGGACCGGGAAATATTGTCGGTTTTTTATAAGCTGCAGGAGGTTAGCGTAGGACAATTAATCAAGGAAGAGTCTTTGGTCGATGTCGTTTTGACCGATGACGTAATAGACGTGGAACATGGCATCGTTTTGGCACGGGCCTACGAACCTTTGGGCAAAGGCATGCTAAAAAGCTTTATGGAAGCTGGCATTAGCACCATCTCGGTCGTAAATGTTTCGGAGGATGGTGGGCTGATAATTCGTAGTCTGAAAAAGGATACGACGCGGAACGAAGAAGAGGCACTCTACGAAATTTATAGACATTTTAGGCCCGGGGAACCCCTGAATTTGCAAAATGCACAGGCATTTTTTACCCGCAGCTTCAAGGATAGTAAACGCTACGACCTCAGCAAGATTGGAAGGTATAAAATCAACGGCAAGTTAGGGCTGCATAAGGATTTAAACGATACCCTGGTGGGCGTAGACGACATTGTGGCAGCGACAAAGTACCTGTGTTCACTTCGATCCGGCGAAGGCGGTTCCATCGATGACATCGATAGTTTGGGGAGCAGGAGGATTCGGGGGGTCGGTGAACTTCTGATTAACCAATGCCGCATTGGGTTAGCCCGTATGGAAAGGGTAATACGGGAAAAAATGTCCCTACTAAACCAAAGCGTTGACATACTTTCAGCGCAGAAATTGATCAATGGGAAAATGCTAATGTCCGTCGTTAGGGACTTTTTCGCCCGAAGCCAGCTATCTCAGTTTATGGATCAGATAAATCCACTATCCGAACTCACCCATAAAAGAAGACTGTCCGCCATCGGCCCGAGTGGTTTGAATCGGGATCGTGCCGGCATGGAAGTTAGAGACGTACACGCGTCCCACTATGGCAGAATTTGTCCGATTGAAACGCCGGAAGGTCCAAACATTGGTTTGATTAATTCGTTGAGCACCTACGCACGCATAAACGATTTCGGTTTCATCGAAGCCCCATACCGTGTGGTAAAAAATGGCCATGTCACCTCCGACGTTGTCTACCTATCTGCGGATAAGGAGGAAAACAAATTGATCGCCCAGGCAAATTCTGACATCGATGGAAATGGCAATTTGACCGGAAAAATTACCGTGAGAAAATCTAGTGAGATTTTAGAGGTTGACCCCGGTGACGTCGATTTAATGGATGTTTCTCCAAAACAGGTAATTTCCATTGCCGCCGGATTGATTCCATTCCTTGAACATGACGATACCAGCCGTGCCCTCATGGGGGCTAACATGCAACGCCAGGGAGTACCATTGTTGACAACGGAAGCACCTTTTGTTGGAACTGGGATTGAGAAAAAATTGGCCTGTGACTCTGGCCATGTGATTCTGGCAAAATCCGACGGCATTGTCGCCTCCATCGATGGAACAAGAATTATCGTAACCAAAGATGGGAATTTGCCGAATAATTTTAATGAATCCGACGGCTCCCATGGTAAAAATATTCAAATTTATCATTTGCGTAAGTATTGGAGATCAAACGCGTCCACGTGTTTTAATCAAAAGCCGGTGGTGAATAAAAATCAAAGGGTACAGGCGGGTGATATTTTAGCGGATGGGGCGGCAACCGATAACGGTGAATTGGCTCTGGGGAAGAATGTTCTCGTGGCATTTATGCCGTGGAATGGATACAATTTTGAAGATGCGGTAATTCTAAACGAACGCATGATTCGGGATGATATTTTTACATCGATTCACATAGAAGAGTATGAGGTGTCCGCCCGCGATACGAAACTTGGTCCTGAAGAAATAACACGGGATATTCCAAACGTTGGGGATGAAGCATTGAAAAATTTGAGCAGGAACGGCATCATTAAAATCGGGGCTGAAGTAAAGCCAGGAGATATTCTGGTTGGAAAAATTACACCAAAAACGGAAACGGATTTGGCACCGGAAGAAAAACTTCTGCGGGCTATTTTTGGTGAAAAAGCAGCCGATGTTAAGGATTCGTCACTGCTGGCACCCGCAGGATGCTATGGAACCGTTATGGATGTAAAAATTTCCAGCAGGATAGACAATGAACGGGAAGATATTTCCGAAATAGAGTGCAAACGGAGAATTAAGAAGACTAACGAAGAATTTCGTGCCCAGGCGGACATGATTCGGGATGACCTAACGGAAGCATTTTCTAGCATTTTATTGGGAGAAAAAATTCCATTGGATATTACGGATAGCGACAGCGGAGAAGTGATTTTGCCAGCCAATAGAAAAATCACAAAAACATTGTTGCGCAGACTGGCAGCCTGCGGAAGCAATATTAGGATGGCTGCGTCTCCCGTCAGGACTAAGATTGTGGAAATCATCGAGGTATACCAGGCAAAATTTGATGACCTGGAAAAGGAAAGGTTGCATAAAATTGCAGCCATTGAGTCTGGAAACATCGATGACAGCGGTATCATTAAAAATGTTAAAGTATTCGTTGCAAACAAACGGAAGATACAGGTTGGTGATAAGATGGCTGGCCGTCACGGCAATAAGGGTGTCGTTTCAAAGATTGTCAAATCGGAAGATATGCCATTTTTGGAAGATGGAACCCCCATCGACATAATACTAAACCCTCTCGGTGTCCCAGGCCGTATGAATGTTGGACAGGTTTTAGAAACCCACCTGGGACTGGTGTGCAAAAGGCTTGGCATAACAGTTTCAACCCCCGTGTTCGATGGTATTAGGGAAAGTAAAATGCAGGAACTATATAGGCAGGCAGGCTTGCCGGAAGGTGGAAAGGTTGATTTATTCGATGGCTGTACGGGTAGAAAATTTGATCAGAAAGTAATGGTCGGCTATATTTATATGATGAAACTAAACCATCTCGTCGCCGACAAGGTCCATGCCCGTGCCGTTGGTCCATACAGCCTGATAACGCAACAACCCCTGGGAGGCCGTGCACAATACGGAGGTCAGCGGTTTGGAGAGATGGAAGTTTGGGCACTTGAGGCCTATGGGGCGGCCTATTCGTTGCAGGAATTATTGACCGTTAAGTCCGATGATTTGCAGGGAAGGACAAAGATCTACGAATCGATAGTAAAAGGGGATACGTCGTTGGATGCGGGAGTTCCACAATCATTTAACGTTCTCGTAAAAGAGATGCAAGGGCTATGCCTAGATATCAAGTTGGAGGACGATAGGCTATTGGACATGGAAAATTTTTAACTAGGGAATTGGTAATACAATGAGTTTCACAGAAAAAACTAATTTCAAGGAAGTAAGGTCAATCCTAGGGTTTGATGATATTAGCAACTATAATCGCGTTGGTATTTCCATTGCTTCTCCCGATACTATCCGTTCGTGGTCAAGCGGTGAAATAAAGAATCCGGAGACGATAAATTATAGAACTTTTAAACCCGAACCGGGGGGATTGTTTTGCCAGAAAATTTTTGGTCCAGTCCGTGACTATGAATGTGCCTGTGGCAAATACAAACGAATTAAGCACAAAGGAATGGTCTGCGAACGATGTGGCGTCGAAGTCACGGTTTCCCGTGTTCGTCGAGAAAGAATGGCACACATTGAGCTTGCGGTTCCCATATCACACATCTGGTTTTTAAAAAGTTTACCAAGCCGGATCGGGCTGATGCTCGATGTAACGGCAAAAAATTTGGAAAAGGTCATATACTATGAACGTTACATGATCGTTGATCCAGGAGTTACGCCCCTGCAAAAATACCAATTGTTGACGGAAAAAGAGTATGCTCAGTTGCAGGAAGAGTATGGAGACGATGCCTTTGTGGCAAAAATAGGAGCAGAAGCTGTGCGGGATGTTCTGGCACAGATTGATCTACAGGACCTTGTAATGGAGTTACAGGAACAGTTGAGGGTTACTCATTCAAAGCAGGCAAAAAAGATCTTGACCAAACGACTAAAGTTGGTGAGTGGATTTGAAGCGGGCAATATGCGACCGGAGTGGATGGTATTGGAAGTTTTGCCAATTATTCCTCCCGATTTGCGTCCCCTGGTCCCCCTGGATGGAGGGCGTTTTGCTACCAGTGATTTAAATGATTTGTATCGCAGGGTTATCAATCGCAATAACCGCCTGAAAAGTTTGTTGAGCTTAAAAACCCCCGATGTCATAATTCACAATGAAATGCGCATGCTCCAGGAGGCAGTCGATGCGTTATTCGATAACGACAAGCATGGAAAGAGCGTCGTAGGGGCGGGCAATAGACCTTTAAAATCCCTTAGCGAAATGTTGAAGGGGAAACAGGGACGTTTTAGGCAGAATCTACTAGGTAAGCGCGTCGACTACAGCGGTCGATCGGTAATTGTTGTGGGCCCGGAATTGAAGATCCACCAGTGTGGGTTGCCGAAACGCATGGCGTGGATACTATTTGAACCGTTCATCATAAGGCGTTTAAAGGAACTCGGTTTTGTGCATACGGTTCGCAGTGCCCGTAAGATGATAGAAAGGCAGGCCCCTGAAGTTTGGGACATTCTGGAAGAGGTCACCCGGGAGCATCCCATATTGCTAAACCGTGCACCCACGCTCCATAGGTTGTCTATCCAAGCATTTGAACCAATTTTAATAGAAGGGGATGCCATACGATTGCATCCTTTGGTATGTGCAGCTTTCAACGCTGACTTCGACGGTGACCAGATGGCCGTCCACGTGCCGCTGTCTTTGGAATCTGTGATGGAAGCGAGGATGTTAATGCTAGCTTCGAAGAACATTTTTTCTCCGTCGAGCGGGAAACCGGTACTGGTACCATCGCAGGACATCGTCCTGGGTTGTTATTATTTGACGATTGATCCCATGACAAAGAAAGATCCGAATGCAACTTTGCCATTGGTATCTAGTATTGAAGAGGCATTGCGCATAGATGCGGAAGATATTTTGAAAAAGCATGACAGGGTACGCTATGTGAATCCAGACCATAGGCAGAATACTCGCTACGGCGATCCAAATGCAAAGATTATAGAAACTACGCTTGGTCGGATAATTTTTAACAGCATATTCCCCAAGGCTTTGGGATTTGTAAATTCTCCAGTGGCTAAGGGAAAACTAGGAGACCTCGTTCTCAATACCTATAAGGTAGCCGGCCAAGAACTTGCCGTAAAAGCCCTGGATAGGTTAAAGGATCTTGGGTTTAAGGAAGCCACAAAGGCGGGATTATCCATTGGAATTGGCGATATGATAATTCCAGACAACAAACAAAATGTCATTGCCGCTGCCAAAAAGAAAATTGCTGACGTGGAAGCACAGCACAAAAGAGGAATCATTACTTCCGGGGAACGTTACAATAAAATTGTTGATATTTGGACTACGGCTACCGATGATATTGCCCAGATGGCATTTGAGTCGCTGGCCAAAAATGGCGGATCAAATGATGTAAATTCGATATTTTTGATGATGGATTCTGGTGCCCGCGGTAATCGTCAACAGGTTCGTCAGCTATGCGGCATGCGTGGTCTCATGGCAAAACCGTCGGGAGAAATCATCGAACAACCAATCTTGTCGTCATTTCGGGAAGGTTTGTCCGTTTTAGAATATTTTAGTTCTACGCACGGTGCCAGGAAAGGGTTAGCCGACGCTGCTTTGAAAACGGCGGATGCGGGGTATCTAACGCGCAAGTTGTGTGATGTCGCCATGGACTGTGTGATAGAAGACCACGACGATGGCAATAGAAATGGCGTGTGGAAATCGGCAATTTTGGAAGGCGATGATGAAATTGTTAGTCTTGCGGATAGGATTATCGGCCGTTGTGCCAGTGAAGATGTAAAAAACTTGCTCGATCCGGACGAAATAATAGTCGCGGCCGGTGAGTTAATAACGGCGGATATTGCCAAACGCATCGAAGAATGTGGCATCGAACGCGTCAAGATTATGTCGCCGCTAACGCATATGACAAAAAGCACAATTCCAGCCAAGGCCTATGGAATTAATCCTGCTACGAATAGTATAGTTGAGCGGGGAAGTGCCGTTGGAGTAATTGCTGCCCAGTCCATCGGTGAACCGGGAACCCAGCTAACATTGAGGACCTTTCACGTGGGCGGTGTTGCCAGTCAGGTCCTGAAAAGTTCAGAATACCGTGCACGGCATTCTGGTTTTGTCAAATTTAATGGTTTGAGGATGGTTACAACCCTCGAAAACGCAAATATAGTGTTGAACAAAACAGGATCCATTCAAATTGTCGATCCCGAAGGCCATGAACTGGAGGTCTACTCCATTGTTCCCGGGGCCTTACTCTATGTTTCCGACGGTGCAAAAATTGAAAAGGGCGATTTGATCGTCATGTGGGATCCGCATAATATGCCGATTTTATCGGAAAAACCAGGCATCATAAACTTCAAAGACATGATCCCCGGCGTAACAATTAAGCGGGATGTCGACGTTTCAACGGGTCGCATAACCATCATCATTATCGAACACAAGGATGACCTAAACCCAATGATTGAAATTTTGGCAGGTATCAATGACCAAGGATTGCCCATGGATAAAGTAGTCGCCACATATTCTATCCCGACCGGGGCTCAGGTCATCGTAAACAACGGCAATGAGGTTCAAGCTGGAGCATTGTTGGCAAAAACTTCCCGTTCTGCTTCCAAAACCCAAGATATTACCGGTGGATTGCCGAGGATTGCAGAATTGTTCGAAGCTAGATGTCCCAAAGATGTCGCAGAAATGGCAAAATCGGATGGCATCGTATCCTTTGGTGGGACTTTGCGCAATAAACGTCGCATTTTCATCACCGATAGCGAAACGGGTGAAAGGCAGGAACATTTGATTGCCCAAGGAAAGCATATCATTGTCCATGAGGGTGATTTCATAAACAAAGGTCAAAGCCTGACCGATGGCTCTCCAGATCCCCATGAAATATTGAACATTTTGGGACCATCGAGCTTGCAGGAATATTTGGTTTCTGAAATTCAAAAGGTCTATCGGTTGCAGGGTGTTGTCATCAACGACAAACACATAGAAATCATCGTCGCATGTATGCTGAAAAAAGTACGGGTACTAGAACCGGGAGATTCTGACTTTTTTTGGGGAGAGCAGGTTAGCCGTGACCTGTTCATGGCTGAAAATAAAAAAATCATGGAAGCCGGTGGGGAACCTGCCACCTGTGAACCAATTTTGATGGGCATAACAAAGTCGTCCATAGAGACGGATAGTTTTATTGCTGCCGCATCATTCCAAGAGACTACCAAAGTTTTGACGGAAGCTGCTACGCTTGGGAAATGCGATCCTTTGAAAGGATTTAAGGAAAATGTCATCATGGGACACCTAGTCCCGGCCGGTACCGGATTACCGGAGTATCGCTATCTCAAAGTAAAACATTTGATCCCCCGGGAAGAATCGTTCGGGGAGGGGTGATGTCACATTTGAAGCAATCAATGGGAATAAATTTTTGTGTATCTTTCCATCTTTACATGGACATATTTCCTTTTTCGATCAATGTATTTGTAGGTTAATTTTTATTGATTTTGAAAGGATAAATCACGCTATATTACATCCTAGTCATATTTGGATATTTGTTGGCTCGTATGCCCAGGTGTATCCTTCGATTGTTGTGCATCGTGTGTGGTAGTGTTGCTATGTTTGTAATGCCTTCCCGCAGACGGCTCGTGTTGTCAAATTTATATTACGCCTTCCCCAAGCGAAGTGCACTGTGGCGTAGAAAGGTTTGCCGAGAAAACTTTTTCCGCCTCATAGAGCTTGGCCTATTGAGTATTGCCGGAAGCTTTCTCAGTAGAAAAAGAGTAAAGGCGGATTTTAAATTAAGCAAAGAAGATAAAAGGGTCATTGGTCAAGTGCTAGCAGGGAAACAGGGAGCCATCGTGTTCGTTCCCCACTTCACCCTAATGGAGAGTATGACACTTTTGCCAAAGATCGTAGATGATGTTGATTGGCCCGAAGTAGGTGTCATCTACCGACCATTCGACAACCGATCACTGGAAAAGTTTATAAAATGTACCCGCGAAGGATGTGGGATGAAATTGTTTTCTCGAAAAAAAGGGATATTTGAAGCGATGCAGGTTCTAAAAAACAAAGGAATAATATCGCTACTATTTGATCAAAATGCCGGTGACAGCGGCCATCGCATGATATTTTTCAACCGGCTAATTGCGTCGACGGATTTGCCGGCTTTGCTATATCAAAAATTTAAAGCGCCCGTTTATTTCCTATGCCCCATGAGGGTTGGCTTTTGGAAAGCGAATATTAGGATCAAAAGACTAAATTTCGATGGGAATGACCCAAAAACAATCCTGTTTGTCGCAAATAGGCATTTGGAAGAAATTTTAAGCATAAATGAAAATGTCTGTTCCGACTGGCTGTGGGCCCATGACAGGTGGAAAGTTGTGGCCTATGGCACAAAAAATTTGGCAAAACGGAGATGCGAATGGTTGGCACAGTCTCAAAAGTATCTAAACATCAAGCCTGAAACGGTAATAAACCTTCACCTTATGGTGCGTATGCCGAATTGGTTAGGGGATATCATCATGGCAATAGCCGTGTTGCGGACACTGAAACATTACCGTCCCGACATGGAACTAATCCTGGTTTGCCAGGAACAGTTCGTCGATTTTCTTGCCGGATTGGAAATTGCGGACAAAGTGGTAAAATTACCCGAGAAAAATTCCAAATATTTTCTCAATATTTTGAAGATTAAAGATATTTACCCATACCCGGATGTCTATGTTTCGCTTGTTAGCTCACTGCGTGGTGACATTGAGGCGGTTTTAATGGGTGCTCCCAAAAGGATAGGAACGGACACTAAAAATAGGTCCTACAGGAAAATTTTTATAAATAACCTCTATGAAAGTGGTGCCGATACTGGATTTCTGCATCAAACAAAACTATGGAAAAATGCGCTGAATGAATTTGGGATTGAGTGCGAAGACAATCTTTCCCCATTCAAATTGTGCACGGATTTAGGAATTATTCCAAAGGGCAAACGTACGGTCGGAATGGTATGTGGATCCATCAATACCCCTCGCAAACGCTGGCCTGCAAAATCTTGGAGAATTTTAATCGAAAGAATTCATGAAATATATGAAGATGTGCATGTGAATCTGTATGGCACGAAAAGAGACGCAATATTTATCGATGAAATTTCTCTTTTTCTCAACCGGGAAAGAATTTCAAACTTGGCTGGCAAAACAAACATACTCGAATTGGCAAGTTATGTGCAAAGGGATGCTCTGGTGATTGCGATTGACACGGGGGGCATGCACCTGGCCAACATGTTCGGCCGTCCATTGATTTGCATATATGGCGTTACCAATGCCCTCGTTACCGGGCCGATATTTGATGCTGATAAAATGATCATTATGCCCGACAGTTGTCCCCTAAGCGGTGGTTTCCCGACGGAGGATATCACCATAGAATCCGTCCTCAAGGCCGTCCAATTGATACTAGGGTGAGAAAATTGAATGCCTTGCGGTAATTGCTAATAATCACCCGATTGCTTTTTCCGTTTGCATGTCGATTAGGCGTTTCATTTCGATGCTATACTCCATGGGAAATTCCCGCACCAGATCATTGACGAAACCGTTGACACTTAGGCTCACGGCCTGGGCTTCCGGAATGCCCCGCTGTTGCATATAGAAAATTTGTTCCTCGCTGATTTTTGACACACTGGCTTCATGTTGGACGACGTTCCCATTGCCGGTAACATTAATTTTAGGGAAAGTCGCGGTTTTACTGGTTGGATTTATCAAAAGTGCATCGCAGACGGTATTATTTTTACAACCCTTCAAATCCTTTGAAACATTGACAACTCCCCGATAGGATGCCATACCTCCGCCGAAGGAAACGGATTTTGATACAATGTTCGAAGAAGTATCATCGGCGAGGTGTATCATTTTTGCCCCGGTGTCTTGGATCTGTCCGTCGGAAGCAACTGCCAGGGATAGGACTTCACCCTTGGCATATTTCCCTGCCAGGTAAATCGCTGGATATTTCATCGTGAGGCGGGAACCGATGTTACAATCAATCCACTTAATTTCTGCGTTTTCATGGGCCACACCACGCTTGGTCACCAGATTAAAGACATTGTTCGACCAGTTCTGGACGGTAATGTACTGAATTTTGGCATTTTTCATGGCAATGATTTCTACGACGGCGGAGTGCAAGGTGGACGTTTCAAATTTTGGAGCGGTGCACCCCTCCAAATATGTCATTTCGGCACCTTCATCCACGATGATTAGAGTACGTTCAAATTGTCCAAACCGTTCTGAATTTATTCGAAAATATGCCTGCAACGGCTGTTTTACTTGAACATTTTTTGGGACATAGATGAAACTACCACCGCTGAAAACAGCACTGTTCAAGGCGCTGAATTTGTTATCCGCGATGGGAACAACCGTTCCGAAATATTTCCGAAATATCTCTGGAAATTTGTTCAGTCCTTCCGTCGAATTGACAAAAATTACACCCTGTTTGCTAACTTCTTCTTGGATGCGAGCATATGCCGATTCACTGTCAAATTGGGCTTCGACCCCGGCAAAAAATTTTCTTTCTTTTTCCGGAACCCCAAGTCGTTCAAAGGTTGTCTTTATGTCCTGGGGAACTTTTTCCCAGGATGTTTGCGGCAATTGGTCATTGGCCAGATAATATCGAATGGTAGAAAAATCTAAATCGTAAACATCGCGATTGGTCACCCACGTTGGCAGAGATATTTCATGAAATTTTTTCAGTGCGGTCTTCCGAAATTCCCGAATCCAAGGGGCATCGTTTTTGACATCGGAAATGTAATCAATGGTCTGCACGCCTAGACCGACGCCAGCATCATACTTGTAGTCAATGGCATAGTGAAAATTTGCAGCGTCAATGGATTGGTGAAGGTTGTCCATGTCGTTTTACGGTGTATGTTCATCGTGGATAAATCCATAGCCAAATTTTTCCAACCTATGGATGAGTTCCAAACCACCGCTCATTGCAATTTTTCCATGGGAAATGATGTGGACAAAATCTGGTTTTATATACTCTAGGAGCTTATTGTGGTGCGTAATAATTATTGCCGAAAAAGTACCGTCTCGCATGGCATTGACAGCATTTGAAACGATCTTCAACGCATCGATGTCGAGTCCGCTATCCGTCTCATCCAGAACCGCATATTTTGGCTCGACCATCATCATTTGCAAAACTTCGCAACGTTTCTTCTCTCCGCCCGAGAAGCCGTCATTTAACGGCCGAGAGGTGAAAGATTTATCAATTTGCAAAGCCTCCATTTTAGCATACAAATTTTTATAGAAATCTACGCCATTCAGTGGGGTTCCCCTGGGCAGTCTTGCCTGTACCGCAGCACGAATAAAGTTTGCCAATGAAATTCCCGGAAGTTCAATGGGGGACTGGAAAGCCAAAAAAAATCCTTTCCTCGCAATTTCATCGGGAGACTGCCCCACGATACTTTCCCCATCCAGGACAATATCTCCCCCTTGAATTTTGTATGCCGAATGTCCCGCAATGGCCTTGGCTAGAGAACTTTTCCCGATCCCATTTTTCCCGATGAAAGCGTGGACTTCTCCCGGAAGAATTTTTAGGGAAAATCCATCCAATATGACGCTATCATTTACCGACAATTTCAAATTTTTAATTTCGAAGGCGCACATGGATCTTTCCCAATGGTTAATCATTAAAAATTCAAACACAATCATTTTGATGGTATGGCAAAGGAAGTGGGATATTTTCATACTTGAGAATCTGGAAAATTTTATAAGTATGGCGGTGATGGCGTTATTTCATGTCGTATTTCTTTTGGTCATTGGGTTCATTTTCCTAATATATGGGGCAAAATTTTTCTGTGATTCCGCCCTACACATACTGCGCAAGTTTAACATAAATTCAGCCATGGTTGAAATATTTTTGATTTCAATCGGAACGGCAGCCCCAGACCTCGTATCGACCATAACAGCAATCCTGGAAGACCATCCCAACATTGCGATGGGCAATATTGTGGGTAGTAATTTTTCGAACTTGGCACTTGGTTTTGGCATAGCATCCCTGGTTACTCCATTCAAGTGCAACAAAAGAGTGGTACGGGTGGAATTTCCTCTGCTGGTTGCATTGACAATTTTTTTCACATCTTGCTGCCTCAGGGGCCAAATAACACGGTACGCAAGCGCCATCTTTTTAACAACATTTGTGGTCTACCTATTGTTCCCATTTTTTGGAAAAAAATCTAAAAACACATCGGACAAAACCTGCATTGATGTGGAAAATTTTAACCCATGGTCCGCCAAGAAAAGCAGTGCCGTTTTCCTATCTTCCATTGTCTTTCTGACCCTTGGGGCTCACCTGGTGGTGACATCCTGCTACCACATTTCGAACTTTTTCAAAATATCGGAAACATTCATAGGGTTTTCACTACTGGCCCTGGGAACAAGTGCTCCCGAGATTTTTGTTGTCACAACGGCGGCAAAACAGCGACATTATACCATTTGTTCCGGAAACATCATTGGATCAAATCTATTAAACCTGATGCTGATAACGGGACTTTGTACCCTAATACACCCTCTGTACTTCGCAAAGGGATCATTTCTGGTAGAAACGGGGGCTCTTATTTTTATGACGCTAGCTACCTGGTACATTTTTGCGGTCAAAAATGTATTTTCGAGAAAATGTGGTCTAATGTGCCTAGGGACATACTTTCTTGTGGTATTTTTTCTACACAAGAGCATCTAGGCCTGGGAAAAGTTTGTGGTATTCGTTTTATTCGCCTACTGTTCCGGGAAACAATGGAAACCTAAGATTCTCTAGTCGATTATCCAATTATGCGGAATTTGTGTTAAAATTTCACTGGATTGACTGCCGACCAGAATGTCATCCTCCACGCGAACACCTCCAATTGTTGGATAATATAGCCCGGGCTCAATGGTTACGACCATTCCGGGTTGTAGCATGTCATCACACATCCCAATTCTCGGTGGTTCGTGGATGTCAAGCCCCAAGCCATGCCCGAGAGAATGAAACATTCCGTGAGGAGGATTGGCGGTGTTGCTCGATTTGTATCCTTTACCCTCAAAATATTCAAAAGTTCGTACCATTATGTCCTTTCCTTGTACCCCGCCGTGGACCATGTCGGCGGCAATGTCATGGGCGGTTTTGACGGTACCATACAGGTTAGTCTGTTCTTCCGTTGGTTTTCCTTTGAGAAATGTGCGGGAAACATCGGCATAGTAGCCAGAAGTCTTCAAATGCGGGAAAAAATCTATCAAAATGAACTCGTTGGCTTTCAATGGACCATACCCCAAATTATGTGGGTCACAGGCAGCAACCCCGCAGGCAACGATCGTGGAATCCGCAATTGCTCCCCGTTGATAGCAAAATGTTTCCATCATGGCACGCAGACGTTCCGATGTCAAAATTTCATCTTCAAAAACCAATTCATTTTTTCCATTGATCGATGCAGCCGACAGAATATTTTCCACCTGCACAAACGTCTGGCGGACGATATCAATGGCATGTTTGATTTCGGTAATTTCTTCGTCGGACTTTATTAACCTCCGGGGAAGGATTAAAAATTCTGCCACAATTACTTCGAAATCTGCAGACCTCAGTTGATCCGCAAGGTAAATTGGAAAGTCTTGCTTGACGCAAATTGTCTTTAATTGAAGATCCTGTAAAAATCGTCTCAGAATATCGAAATCGGTATTTTTGGCAGATTGCAGGGATGATTTAACAATGTCCCAGCTGACAAATTTGTCAATTTTTGACGTATTCCTGAGTCGATTGATTTCTAATGCACTCACCAGGGCAATTGATTCCCGTCCATCGAACACGATGGCGATGTTGTCCGGAACATGTGTGCCAATTAGGTAGAGCAAATCGGAATCTTTTTTGGTATTTGAAAAAATCAGCAGCGGAGCATCCATGGCAAAAATTGAGTTGAAAACCAAACTTGGTGCGAGCAGACGGAATCGAACCGACGATACCTGCTTGGAAGGCAGAAGTTTTACCACTAAACTATGCTCGCAAACGTGATTGGCAATCTGGAATATTTGCCCATTCGGTCAAGCATTTTATGTAAAAATATTGGGAACAAAAATGGGTGACAACTTGCACCTTCATGGGTCCTAAAATTTAACATGCCCCAACTTTCGCCCATCATAGATCAGCTGTGGGCTGACATCTTCAAACATGATGGCGTGGTCTTTCAACGACCTGAGAATGTTTTCGAAAAAAGAGTCGGCGTGGAGAAAATCATCGAAAATGATTTCCCGGTTTACCGTCGAAAGGTTGGTAGCTAGACTTTTCTTCACTAGAAAATCGAAAATTGCAATTCTTCCCCCGTATCCCCTCCGGGAACAATTTTCACATCCATGTACTTTCGGAACCATCTTTATGGAATCGGCCAGTCGGGGGAACAGTATTTTTTCATCATCCGACAGTTCCCGCAATGTCATGCAGGATTGGCATGGTTTGCGCATAAGCTTTTGGGAGATTGACCCACGCAGGCAGCTCTTTATCAGAAATTCTGAAATACCAAGGTCCAACAGTCGTGTAATGGCCCCCATCGCACCGTTGCAGTGGATTGTGCTGAAGACCAAATGTCCCGTTAGAGTAGCTTGGATTACAAGCTCCGCCGTTTCATGGTCGCGAATTTCACCGACCATTATTACATTTGGGGATTGGCGCAGAACGGAACGCAAAATGGACGCAAAGGATAACCCAATTTCATCGTTGACGGGCACCTGGCTGATCCCATCCAACCTATATTCTATGGGGTCCTCAATGGTGATCACTTTCCTGTCCCGCGACGAGATTTTTTTTAAAATTGTGTACAATGTTGTCGTCTTGCCACACCCGGTTGGCCCGCACAGCAGGACCAGTCCACTTTTGCCATTTATTATCGACTCCATTAAAGCGGATTGTTCCCGGTTCAAGCCGATGCTGTTCAAGTCAAAATCGTTATCCTCCTGGTCAAAAATTCTGATGGCGATATTTTCTCCGCACAGGGTTGGCAAAATTGAAATGCGCAGGTCATAGTTTTTGTCAAAAATCTTTAGGCATATCCTCCTATCCTGGGGCAGATGGACCTCATCAATTTTCGCATCGGCCCTAAACTTTATCTTGGCAACAAGGGTCTGTGCAAGGATTTTATCGACATTGTTGATGGTGTGCAACTTGCCATCAACTCTGATCCTTATGCGCATTCCATCCCTACAATGCTCCAAATGAATATCCGATGCTCGCTCTGAAATTGACATTTTAAGCAGGTTGTCGAAAAATTTATCCACGGAAACCGATTCCAGATCACCGCTATCGGTCGACGACGAAGCCACATTTTCTTTCCCACCGGTTCTCTGTCCAGCATCGATGGTTTCCCAAAATTTCCTTACCCTTCGAAAGGATGTCAGTTTAAATGCGATGGGAATTTTCAACCGGCGTGCAATGGTATCCATTAGTTCGACGTTAAACGGATCTGCCACCGCGACAACACAGTTTTTGTCATCCAGTAGAAGGGGAATAAGGGCATTACTTGCCGCAAAATTTCGGCCGATGAAATCTAGCCCATTGCCATCGGTGGGAACGTTTTCCCCTAAAACTTCCATTCCAATGGCATCGAAAAGTTCTTCCCCATGGGTTATCTTTTGTAGGGTCGCTATTAAATTTTCATTTAGAGCCTCCGCATCCAAACTTTTCAATCCACCGACGGAAGCGACGTCAATGATACCGGCATCCACCAAACATGTGACCAAGTCAACGTTTACTTTTTCTATCATTTGGCTGTAAAACATAGCGGTTCCCTTTGATAATCACTCCGGTTGGGATATAAAATGTTGCTTTTTTATGAAAATTTACCAATTCTTTTTTCAAAATGTTTTCTAAAAAATTATTGACCTAGCCGCCGTATTATTTACTTCTAGGCTGGACTGTAAGGGTTACAATTTACATTGTGAAAGAAGAAATTGAAAGTATTAGTGATACCCGCCTAAACGTAGTGTGTACATTTGATGCGGATGAAATAGCGGCGGAAAGGAAATCGATCATCGATAAATTGTGCAGGGAGGCCGATGTGCCAGGGTTTAGAAAGGGTAAAATTCCTAGCAATATCATTTTGTCGAAGTTTTCCGATGGGATCAAAAAGCAATTGGATTCCAATATTATCAATAGAACACTGGATGCCCTAAATTCTAAAACGGAGTGGAATATTATTACCATCGTTGACCTGAAGCGGGAAGATACCGATGGGGGCATGGTTTGTGCGTTGACACTTGATGTCATTCCCGAGTTTGAATTGTCTGACTATAAAAGCCTATCCATTGACCCGATCAACGTGGTTGTGGAAGAACATGAAATTCAAAATGAAGTAAGAAACACGCTCAGGCGATATGCAAAATATGAGGTCGTTAGTCGAAAATCGAAGGTCGGTGATTTTGTTAAATTAAACTATAGGGGAAAATTTGATGATGGGAGCGAAGTGGCAGACACAAAGAGTATTCCCAGCATTTACGGAACTCAAACAAACACATGGGAAGAAGCAGGCAATGTCACGGCACCCGGGATAGGTGCGATAGTCGATGGTATCGTAAGGGTAGAGGCAGGAGAAAAAAAGACCGTTTCCCAACAATTCAAGACCGATTTTGAAGTGGTTGAATTGGCTGGAAAAACCGTTAGCTATGACCTGGAGATCATCGAAGTTCGTGAACTTGTGTTGCCCGAATTAACGGACGATATGTTGCAGACCCTGGGCGTAAAATCTCAGGATGAATTATACGAAAAGTCGAAATTGTTGCTTAGCAATTACAAAACTTCCCAGGCGAGATTTAACCAACGGGAAGAATTGGTGTCAAAACTCATCGGATCGGTTGATGTAAAAGTCCCGGAAAGCGCCATTAATCAGGAAGCTACCAATTTGATGAATGAGTTTGCAGACCGCAAGGTAAGGTCGGGAGTGAAACCCCAGGATATTGCGAAAAATTCCCAAGAAATTTTCGATGGTTTCAAACCCGTTGCCACGCAGCGGGTAAAAATTGGTGCAATTTTAGACAAAATTGCCAAAGATGAAAAAATAGAGCCTCTGCAGGGGGACATCGAAAATATGATTTGGCAAGATGTGTACACTAGGGGGCTTGATGTGAACAAGTATGTTGTCGAACTTCGAAGGAGCAATGACAAAATTATTGACCTACGTAGGCGTACCCTGCGAGGAAAAACATTGGATCACCTAATGCATATGCTCTGCCAAGACTTAAAACAAGAAAACAACACGAACCCTGAAGAATTGGCGGAAAGTCCCGAAGTTGTCCCATCGACCGAACAACGGTAATGTTTTGATCCGAAAACAAGCATGCTTTCTCGACGAAACATTGGGCAAACTTTCCAATCCATCTTTTTTTGCCCCTACGACCGCTCTGCCCATACCTTCTCTCTTCCGTCTCTATCGCCTTTTTTATTTGAATTTATGGAGACTGACCCGGGGCCTGCTATCATGGATAAATAATGTCAATTGCCTTTGATTTTAAGGCGTTTAGGTTTACGTTTTTCTTTTGGCCATTGGGTGGTTAGCGGATAATCGTCAGATTCAAGGGTTCCTTCGGCTGTGAGCTGCCCATTTTGGACGAATCTATCATATTTATGGTCATCGCTGCGGATTTCTACAACGGATGGGGAAATTACGTAGATACGTTCTTTGATTTCTTTGGTGTCATCCGTGTGTTTGAATAGCATTCCAATTAGAGGTAAATGTTGCAACACGGGGATGCCGCTGTCCTTTTTTTGATTTGTTTCCGAGTCGTAGCCTCCTATGACTAAGCTCTGACCTTCGTACAATACGGATTGCGTATTCAGAGAATGTTGGGTTACGGCAGGGGTTTGGTCTTTTTCAGTGGTATCGAAGCTTCCGTCGGATATGTCAACAAATAGCTTCATTTTGCGCTTACCATCCCCATCGACATCTCCAGGAATGATGTGGGGGACAACCTGTAACTTGGTGGTTGCAGATTGGGTATATGCATTCGAATTATTTGTTCCTGACACCGTGGCATAGTGTACTCTGTCGGTTTCTAAAACTGCTGCCACGTTATCGAGTGTTAGGACGGATGGCCGGGAAACTGCCTGCCCATTGCTACTCTTTTCCAAAGCATCAATGGCATAATTTATTGCGACATTTTTTACCACACCAAATTTTCCAGCAATTGAACCAGTTGCGTCTGTGCTAACACTTGCACCTCCCTTGACCTTGCTACCTGTCATCGAAATACCAATAGGATTATCGTTGGGAATGATAGTATCGATGCCATTAATCCCCAAAGCCATGGATTCGGATTTGTTTACGTCTACGATGGCCACATCAATTTTTATGACTTCGCATGGGACATCGAGTTTCGATATAATTTCTTCATAAAATGGCATGTTTTCCCGTCTATCACGAATTATTATCGCATTCAACCGCTGGTCACAGGTTATAAATCCGGGCAAAGAAGTCCCCGAAATGTCTACGCTGTCACCTTCTTTGGATGATTTGTCACCCGATGATTTGTCTTGGCCCTTGTCGGAATTTTTTCCATCCTTTTGCATATTCTTGATATTGTTATTTATGTCCTTTGCGTATGGTGGGGTATCGTCGAGCATCCCTACCATCTGCTGATATTCTATTTGCTTCTGATTCCCCCCCACGCTAACATTAAAAGGGGACATGGCCGATGATAATTGTTGACCCGTAACGATGCTCTGCAATAAACTTGAGATACCGGGAACGGAAATTGAACCATTGGCATACTTAAAAGTCATGTCGTAGGCCCAGGCATATTTTAACGGTATGATTTTCACAATGGTGGTGTCAGAAATCTTACTTGGAACAAACTTGGTTGCTATGTCGTTGATTACATTGATATACTGGGGAGGTGCAGTTACTATTAGAACGTTTGCTTCACCGACATCTCGGAATGAAAAATCGGAAGCAACGAATCCCAGGCGTGATAGAATCACAGACAATGTGCCAATTCCATCCCTATCCATTCTAAAGATCTGTGTTTGCAGCTCGGCGTTTGTATAGACAAACATTATTTTGCCATCGAAAAACCAAACCAAACCGTAGGCCTTTGTTATGTAGGTCCAAAATTCTGCCGGATCCATTTTACTGAACTTGCCATTTACGGTATAATTTATTCTGTCGCTGATCACTACGGTTATACCCTGCATCGAGAAAAAATCTTGTATGAGGGCAGATAAATTCTGGTCCTTGGCAAAGTGATAGTAACTTGACTTCGAAAAGGGAAGTGCACCGTAGGGGGAAACCCCGATGGGATCTTTTTCCTCCGCATGGAGTGTACAACAGATGAAAACCAATATGAACTGAAAAAACTTTTTTATCATTCCCATTATTTTAGAGAAAGTTTCAACAAAGGGGACATTGTAACAAGAGGTTGCTTCCTTTTCAAGGCCATATCCCAAAAATCTACATTTTGTATAAAAGATTCGACCGCATCAAGGACCTTTTCCGTAGAAGTTTCAAGTAGGGAAATATACCGCGTTGTGGTTAACCGGCTTGTTCTTTTATCCATGGACAAAACATCATCGTATTGGACGATTCTAATAAAATTGGCCTGAAGGAGATAGCGAAACCTTATTTCATTTGCATTTGCCATCGATGGACCATAGATGGGTTCCCCAAACATTCCCTGTATCACCATTTTATCCCTGGCCGACTGAAATACCCGAATTTCAATGTCGTTATCTAGGATAGCGTACAATTCGCCATACTCATTGTTGGCCCATCGGTTTATCCTAAAAAGCTCAGAAACTATATCTACTGCTTCCGTATATTCCATAAAAAGAATATCCCCATTGTACATAAGAATTTACAGACAACAAGTTAAATGATGATACTTTTAAAAAATTTTATCATTCATCAACAAAATTAGTTCTTCCAAAGATATTCTTTCCTGTTGCATCGAATCCCTATCCCTCAGCGTAAATGTACCATCCTCTAGGCCATCAAAATCAACGGTTATGCAATAGGGAGTCCCAATTTCATCCATCCTTCTATACCTTCTTCCGATGGCTCCGCTAGCGTCGTAGAAAACATTCCACCGTCGCTGAAGCGTTTTATATATTTCCTGTGCCCTGGCGACGATTTCGGGATTGTTTTTCACCAGCGGAAATATTGCCGCTTTGATGGGGGCAACGCGCGGAACAAATTTCAAAACCGTGCGCATTTCATTGTCGACCTTTTCCTCATGATAGGCGGAACAGACAATGGCAAGCAATGTGCGATCTACACCCGCGGCGGGTTCTATGACATGGGGAATATATTTCCTCTTTGTGTTTTCATCGAAATACTCCATCGACTGTCCACTGTAATTCTGATGTTGGGTAAGATCAAAATCTCCACGGGCGGCAACCCCTTCGAGTTCCTGCACGCCAAAAGGATACTTAAAAGTGATATCCGTACATGCCTTTGAGTAGTGGGCTAATTTTTCTTTTTTATGCACATCAAGCCCCAATAAATCTTCACAAATTCCCATGCTCCTATGCCATTTTAGCCGTTCGTTTATCCAATACCCGTGCCAATTTTGCCATGCTTCTTCCGAGTCATCGATGAAAAATTCCAGTTCCATTTGTTCGAATTCTCGGGAACGGAAAATAAAATTTCTCGGTGTGATTTCATTCCTAAAAGACCTTCCCATCTGTGCCATTCCGAATGGAATTTTCACCCGTGTCGTGGCAATGACGTTCAGAAAATTAACGAATGTGCCCTGGGCGGTTTCCGGACGCAAATAGGCTACGGAAGTGTCGTCGGAAACAGCTCCGACATGGGTTTGGAACATTAGGTTAAATTCCCGTGGCAGGGTCAACGTCCCGATTGTTCCCGTCGCGGGAGAAGGAATCAAGGCTATTTCTTCGCGGGAAGCTTCCGTAATCGGTTTGAGTTCCAATTTTTGCAACACCCCTGCTTTTTTTAATTTTTTTTTCAATGTTTCAGCTGCCATTTCAGCTGCCTCTCCAATGTTGTCGCATTCTTGAACACAGACATAGCCTATGGACTCGCCGTCGACGATCGCATTTGCGAAAAATAGTTGATCCGCCCGAAACCTCATTTTCGATTCCTTGCAGTCTATCATTGGATCAGAAAATCCAGCCACATGCCCCGAGGCTTCCCAAATTTTTTTTGGCGAAATTATTGAGCACTCCAGGCCAACCACATCGTCACGCCTTTTCACCACATCCGACCACCAAGCTTCCTTTATATTGCGTTTCAGTTCCACCCCGAGCGGTCCATAGTCGAAAAAACCGTTCAGCCCGCCATAAATATCGGATGACCTAAAAATGAAACCTCTCCGTTTCATCAGAGAAACTATCTTCTCCATCCGATCCACATTTTTATCACTGTCGTCACTATTAGCTTTCAACACAACAGGACCCATATAAAATTCACATGGAAATACAACGGTTAAATTTCATCACCAACCATTTAATCAATTTTTTAGGGATGGACGAGATCCCATTAGCCGGAGGAAGGGTAGGGGAGGAGATTTTTCTCTTCCATCCTCCCCGCTAATTTTTATGAAATCTGGCCCTGGTAGTAAGATTTTCGAATTCCTAGAAGGAGTACTGGGCGCCGCAGGAAAGGGTAGGGGGAGATATCTTTGTTGAACCTTCCCGTGTAGGAACCGACGACGGACCAGTTGACATTCAACTTTCTGGAAACCGTGAATGTTCCGATGGAGACTCAAACTTATCATCGTCACTAAGGTCAACCCGAACGAGGAAGCAACGGCGTTGATGTGGGCATTTCCTACTCGCTACAAGCGTATTCTTTCTTTTCTGTAATTATGAAAAAAACCGGAGTAAGCTTCGGAAACGTTACCATTTTCCACGGCCCATCTGTTTCAAAAATACGAAAATATGGGCAGGGCCGCCGGGTGGTGCTGGGATCAGGACCCACAGAAGAGGCTTGGCGGCTGGAAAGGAGAGAAAACCATGGGGCATGTGGTGCATCGCCCCCCGGCGTTTTTTCTTGCCAAATTCCGGCGATAAAATTTCTAGGGGAAAAAACTTTTTCGCCCATTGGGGAAAACGATTAAAATGACCCTCTGGAAGGATCCATGCTCCGGAGGAGCATCCTCCCATCGTGTCTTTTTGGCAAAGGATCGACTCCCCCTAGAACGTCCGCTAGATTTTTACGTAGTACCCATTGCCACAGGCTACACCGGTGCCGTTTTTGTCAAGCGTTGCCGGGGATGTCGCATGGCCGGGGTCCGGGATTCCGGATGGCGATATCTTTGTTCGCGGAACCATGGCGGGGCATACAAATGGGCTGCCCATTTATTTTGCTCTTGCAAATTTTTTGCGCCTAAGAATCGTTGCTCCAAGTTAATGAAAGATAGAAGTCAACTCATTGGTTTTACACTAATAATTTGCGCATTTGTATTGATGTTTAAAAATGCTGCCGATCAGGCAAACCAGGCGAGGATTGCTGGTCAGAGCAGTGAGCGGGCGGAAATTGTCCACGATGAGCCTGTAGCTATCGAAGTCGCTGGGGATTTTGACATTGGGATAAAGGACTTTACTGCGGTTGAGAAAAGTACGGAAGTTGAGAAAATTTTTACATTGGAAAATGACGTCATCGCTATCACGATTTCTGACCGGGGCGGTACCATAAAATCCACCGCACTGAAAAAATATCGGTCCGTCCAGGATCGGCCGGATGCCGTGGTTTTTAATGACGGTTGCACCACGCATGCGATGTCATTGGGCTCAAGCAATGAACAGTTTTCCAAATTTATCCAATCCGAACGATTTGATGAGGTTTCGGTGGGGAAACACGACATCGTACTGGCGAAGACTTCCCCCGAAGGATATACCATAACCAGGCAGTACCATCTGGTCCCACAGGATAGCAAAGGTTCGGACGGATACGTCGTTGAGCACAAAATTCACATCGAAAATAATACCAATTCGCCCCTGCATATCGGTAGCCTATCCCTATTCCTCGGTTCCATGCCGGCGACTGAAAGCGATGCCATGGGGGATTATTTAAACTTCGGAATGTTTAATGGGAAAAAAGAAAATTTCATAAAACTGCGGGATTTTAAGGCAAGCAAAGGATTTTTTGGGTTTGGGAAACGGGAAGAACGAAAGTTCATCTTCAACAATGAAAAAATCCTGTGGGGGGCAATAAAGAATCAATTTTTTACGACAATTTTGACACCCGAAGCGGAAGCGGATGGCTATGTCACATACCCAATTCTTGTCCACGACAAATGCTCAAATAAACAGGAAGAAGGCATAGGAGCTTCAATGGTCTTCAACGTCGGCACCCTCGATGGAGGGAAAAGTAAAACGTTTTCCTCGAGTATTTACATGGGCCCCAAGGATTTTTCTAGGCTGTCAAAATTGGGGAAAGAGCAGGATAGGGTGATGCAATTTGGCTTTTTCGGTTCCATAAGCGAACTTCTCCTGCGGCTGATGCTGGGAATTCATGCAATGATTCCAAATTGGGGATGGACGATCATTGTGCTGACAACCATGGTAAAACTTCTACTTTGGCCATTGACAAATGCCCAGGTCAGATCTTCAAAAAAAATGGCAGCCGTCCAAAATCCCCTGAAAATAATCAAGGAAAAGTATAAAAATAATCCGCAGAAATTGCAGATGGAAACCCTAAAATTGTTTCGGGAAAATGGAATAAATCCAGCCGCCGGATGTCTGCCGATATTTATACAAATCCCCATTTTCTTTGGGCTCTACTACATGCTCCGCACGGCATCCGATTTGCGATTTGCACACTTTTTGTGGATAAAAGATCTCTCACTGCCCGATACGGTCGCGCACATTGGTCATTTCCCCCTGAATATTTTACCATTGGTCATGGGCGTGACCATGTTTTGGCAGATGCATATGACGCCAATGCCGACCTCGGATAACTCGCAAAAATTAATGTTCAAACTGATGCCAGCTATTTTCTTTCTTTGTTGCTATAGTTTCCCATCCGGACTGGTATTATATTGGACCGTGCAAAATTTGTTGACGATTGCCCAACAATTTGCAACCTCACACGGTAGTAAAATGCAGGATGAAAGTGACATAAAAATTTCTACGGGGAAACGTAGTTCGCGGTCACCGAAACGGAGGAAAAATAATGTCAGGACATAGCAAGTGGGCAACAACAAAACGACATAAGGCCGTCATCGATGCAAAGCGTGGAAAAATTTTCAGCATGTTGAGTAAGGATATATCCCTGGCTGCACGCGATGGTGGTGGTGACATAAATTTCAATGCCCGGCTGAGGGTTATTGTGCAAAAAGCCAAGGAAGCCAACATGCCGGCCGATAATATCAAAAAGGCCATCCAGAAAGGTACGGGGGAATTGCCCGGCATGTCAATCGAAGAATTGACCTACGAAGGTTACATCGCGGGAGGAATCGGTGCAATCATAGAAGTAACCACGGACAACAAAAATCGTGCCGCCAGCGAAATTCGCAGTGTACTAACCAAAGGAGGAGGAAATTTGACAAGTCCCGGGGCATTGATGTTCAATTTCCAAAGAATGGGGCAATTTTTCATATCCAAGGAGGCGGTAACGGAAAGTAGGCTGATGGAAATTGTTCTGGACGCGGGGGCTGAAGATATCAAATCGGATGGTCCAGATTTTGAAGTGCTGTGCCCGATTTCATCATACTACACCCTGGCGCAGGCAATAATAGGAGCCCATATCAAATGTTTGTCATCCGAAATCGCGTATATTCCAAACTCTGTCATACAAATAACGGATGCGGAGTTGGCTGCCAAAGTGTTAAAAACCATCGAAAAATTAGAAGACCTGGATGATGTCAAGAGTGTTTTTGCCAATTTCGACATAGACGATTCAATTGAAACCTGATGGGAGAATTGGGTCGCCTATGTCACCTGGGAAGCTAAATCTCGTGGGTTTTGCAAGAAAACAAATCTGTCTTTCCCGCTAAGGTCGCCCAGGGATTCAAATTTGTCGAAATAATCTTTGGCAAAACTTGCGATGGATTCATGTTGGGAGCTCCCCGTTTCCAGCGCCAATGTGCCATCTTTCGCCAAGAACTTGCCGGCTGTGCCGATGATTTTAAAGATATCAGCCAGCCCATTGTTTTTGGACACCAGTGCAAATTTTGGTTCAAAATTTTTTATTTCATCCTGGGCATTTTCAAATTCTTCATCGGTCAAATATGGGGGGTTCGAAACGATCATGTCAAATGTCCCATCGACGCCTTCTAACCAGTCGCTGACCATAAACCTAATGTTGGTTATCCCATTTTCCATGGCATTTTTTTGAGCCGTCGAAAGTGCATTCCGGTTCGCATCGATGGCCAAAACATCTGCTCCCGTGAAATGTTTCGCCAGGGCCAATCCGATCGCACCGCTGCCAGTCCCTAGATCCAGAATTGATCCGATTGGTCTATTTCCAAAACGTGAAATGATCATGGCCACGAGCTCTTCCGTTTCATGCCTTGGTATTAAAACATTTCCGTTGACTGCGATGGATAGGCCATAAAAATCCACTTCGCCGATGATGTATTGCAATGGTTCACGATTTCCTCGCCTGGATAGGAGATGTTGAAATTGAGATACCAGATGTTCTTCCACGTCATCCCAGGGATGTTGGTAAAGAGACAACCGATTGCACCCGAGTAGGTGAGACAGCAACAGCTCAGCGTCTAGTCTGGCGGTCCCGATCCCTTTGCTTTTCAAAAGGTGTTCCGATTGCTTGAGAATTTCTATTAGCGGTGGCATTTGGCTCGTAGGGTACGTCTTCGCCTTGAAATATGTCTGCATATGCCCCAAAATACATATCCCAGAAATATTGCGGCCAGTGCGATATCCCGTAGTAGTGCGACGAGCGACAGCACCGTCATTGAGATCAAAAACGTTCCCCATTTTGTTTGCGTATTCCAATCGACCTTTTTAAAACTCGGATAATAGATATTGCTCACCATCAACCAGGCAATCAGTAGCATTAGCGGAGGCAATATCAGGGACCACGATTTTAGATCATATTCGTTGAGTATCAGCACAAGGGAAACAATAACTCCGGCGGCAGCGGGAACAGGCAACCCCAGAAAATCATGGTTGTTTTTTTCCTGTTCAACCTTCGGAAGCAGAGGATGGGTTATCACGTTAAACCTTGCCAATCGTACACTGGCACACAGCAAGTACAGCGATCCAAAAATCCAGCCAACTTGCCGGAAAAATGGAAATTGTTCCGTCGGTGATAATATCATCAGAAATACCATGAGGGCAGGCGCTACCCCAAATGATACCACATCAGCTATGGAATCAAATTCTTTCCCAAAAAGAGATTCCTTCCCCCCCAGCCTGGCAATCCTACCATCCAATAGGTCGCATATTCCCGAAAGAAAAACACACCAAACGGCTTGCGTATAGTATGTGGTTGACATGGCTTCCGAAACCGAACAATAGCGTGCCTGCATGGAACGAATTATTGATAGAAACCCAAAAAACAAATTTGATGCCGTGAACAGACATGGTAGCAAATAAATTTTACTGGCATCTGCCAAGCTTATACTTTCATCTTTTACTTTCACCGAAGCCTACCTAATAAAGATTTACCAAACTGCAAGTTGGAACATTTGTAAAAATATGCCCTTTGTCATCTATACCCACGACGATTTCCCAATTGGGATGGACCTCATAGGGTGTGGAGTACGATGTCACAACGCCTGTCGAGGGCGCCGTCTTCTTTGTGTTTAACACTTTTATTCGCTTTGACTGAACCGAGTGAAGCCGTGATGATTCTATTTTCGTCAATTCCCAGGGACACAAAAATATCCCGGACAGCCTCTGCACGCCGTTTCCCAAGCGCGTCGTTGTAGGATTCTTTTCCGAATTTATCGCAGTTCCCAACGACCAACACACAAAGTGTTTTATCTTTTATGAAGACTTTGGTTATTTCAGCTATTTTGATCTGTTCAGCTCTCAAAACTTTTGAGCTGTCGAAATTGAAATACACGGATTCGAGCACATCCGCCGACGTATAATTGTACTCCGTTTTTTGAGCATCAAATCCATGGGCGATGAAATTACCTCCATCCTCGTCATCTTTATTTATAAAACATTCGTCGGAGCAATTTTCTTCCCTCACTATCGTATCCTGGGGGGATAAAGATTTATCTGCGGAAAAGTCGAGGGAAGAACACCCCGCAAGGGCAAAAATTAAACTCAATGTACAAATACACCTTATATATCTATCCAACATACCGAAGCCGTATACTATTGACCGTTGTACCATGTCAATTATAATCATCTTATTCGTTGATTTTTCACGAAAACTTCATTCTTTAGCCACGGATATAATGCAACTACAGGATCGGTTACAGCGTGATTTTTTTGCCGAAGAAATTACTAAAAATTTTTCCATAATTGCATCTGCTGGGGTCGGGAAAACAACGGCCATTACCGAAAGAATTTCAAATCTTGCCATGGAGGATTTGCATGGGGTATCGCGGATAAAAAATTTGGTCGCCGTTACATACACGGAGAAAGCGGCAAAGGAAATCAAAGATCGCGTTTTCCATAAAATTTTCCAAAAAACCGAACGGTCCTATCAGATGCGGGAACTCTGCTTACGGCATCTGGAATCAGCATTTTTTGGAACCATCCACGGGTTTGCTTCGAAATTTTTAAAATCCCACTGCGCCCTGGTCGGTTTGCGCAGTGATTTTAAAATTATCTCCGATGAAGAATCCCTTTGGGAAGAATTCATAGCTTCCCTGGGAGATGTGCTAAAAGTTATTCCACGGGAAATTCAGAACGATTTTTTATGCACCCATGATGTGGATAAATTATTGGTACATGCTCGGAACCATAATCCTGCGGACTTGTCGAATTCAGTGGATATTACTCCCATGCCGGCCATAAACATCGCTAATATTTTAGCCCACAGACCCAAAGGCAATGAAACTAAAAGCACACACTTTCTTTACCTGCTACGGGAATGGGATATTTTTCGGAAAAACGGTGACCATTTCCCCATGCCAGATTGTGCTGAAATTTGTAACAGCCACAACCTGATCGAATTGTACCAGTCGGAGTTGAAAGATTTTCTCCTTTGGAAACAAAATTCTGAAGAGTTTTTCACCGCAAGCCTTGCTCGCCTATACGGGAATTTTCGCATCGCGAAAGGACGATTAAAATATGAAGATTTGATCGATTTGTCCATAGGCCTTCTCTATCATTCAACGGTAATAGAAGAAATAGAAAATGATCCCTACCGCGTGATTTTAGATGAAGCACAGGATACCGATGCACAACAATTTAGGTTGCTTCTCGGCATCTCACAGAGAAATCTCCGCGAAGGGATTTCAATGGACATGGGGAAAAATTTCCCCGAACATGGTCATTTTTCAATGGTGGGTGACCCCCAACAATCCATCTACTGCAACCGAGTAGATATCAACACCTATGTGGCTCTACACAATTCAATGGTAGAATCCAATGCTGCCCATGGGTTGACATTTTTTGTTACCATGCGATGTGCCGAAGCAATAACGAATTTTGTGAATGACAGGTTTCAAACCATTTTCAATGGCATAAAATTCGTCCCCCTGGTCCCTAGGCCAGACTGCCAACGGGGAGAAGTAAAAATTTTGAAATTAAACAAACAAGCGGGAGAAAGCATTCAGTCATCGGCATCCCAAACGGCAGCTCTTTTCCTTGGGAAAACGCCTGGGGATTTTGAAGTAGAAAATTGGTCAGACATTGCAATTTTAGCCCCCCGCAAGGATTGGTTGACGGACATTTCCCAACACTTTACCGCCAACAAAGATCTTCCGGATGTCCAACTACATTTCGACGGTACCAACGGCAATTGCGCCTCTCCCATTCGCTGGCTGGCGTCTTGTTTGAGATACGTAAACAACCCTGCCGACCGCCGTGAATTTGCGGGCATTTTACGGGAAATTTTTGGAATCAAAAGCCAGGAAATTATAAACTATTTCAGGCATAACAATAGCCAGATATGTGAAAAAATCGATGCCGAATTTATCAATGTACGCAATGAAAGATATGATATTCCATTGGCAAAATTTTTATTAAAAATTTTAGATCGATTCAAAATTTTCCACCGCATTTCTTCCCTCAACATCTATGCCGAAAAGAATTTGTTGACCAAAATAAAACAAACGATCGAGTTGTGCTACTTCGCCGAATCGCAACAAATGAATGTCATAGGAGCAGAACAATTTTTAACGGATAAAATTGACACATTGAAAGAATCGGACAGTGTCGACACTTCTGCCGTACAATTTGTGACATTTCACAAAAGCAAAGGACTGGAGTGGCCGGTGGTCATATTGCCATTCATGTACCGTAAACGGCAGCTTAAAAGTGATAGGGAGATAAAATCCTTGCCTAGGGAACAACATTTTATGGAATTATACGCCAATGAATGTCGCCTGCTGTATGTCGCTTGCACACGGGCTAAAAATAAGCTCCTGCTATTGGATGACTCCGAAATATTTGACGAAAAAACATCGGCACACATGGTTTCATCCGGAAAAATTTTATTAAAAACCAATTGAAATATCAGCTATGATTACGATTAAGGGCATGTATAATACGGCGGTAGTATATGCGAAAACATTGGATGAGAATTGCGAAAATCAAATTCGACAGTACCTGGACCACCCGCTGTTTGCAAACACAACCGTACGAATCATGCCGGACGTTCATTTCGGCCAGGGTGCGACGGTAGGATTTACGGCCACATGTAACGAATATGTCGTTCCTTCCATTGTTGGGGTGGACATAGGTTGTGGGGTAAATGCCTATGATCTCGGGAAGGGCAATGTGGCATTTGATAAATTAGACAAGTACATCAGAAAACGCATACCGGTCGGTAAGGCGATTAACCCATCGCCACACCATATGCTGGAACAGGCCTATGGATATGTCGCCGATGGTGAAGTAAATTTTGTTGAATTTAGGGAAAAAATTTACGAACTTTCGAAAAAACTTATGCTCCCCCCAACGCGCATATTTGCAGGATTGGGTACGCTGGGTGGAGGTAATCATTTCATAGAAATCGATAGGGATAAAAACGGTTGTTGCTGGCTCCTAATTCACACGGGGAGCCGCAATTTGGGAGCAAATGTTGCTAAGTACCACCAACAAATTGCCGCCGAAAGGAATGAAGATAGTGCAATTAAATTTTTATCCGGCATGGCAGCCGACGACTACATCGCCGATATGACTACAGTACAGCTCTATGCACGGGTAAATCGTGCGTTGATTGCATTTCAAATTGGGTGCGATTTTCTGAAAACCGCCCATGATAAGTTGCAAGCCATAGAGAGTATTCACAACTACATCGATTTTAAACACAAAATAATTCGCAAGGGGGCCATATCGGCCCAGAAAGGAGAACGGCTGGTAATTCCATTTTCCATGGCAGACGGTGCAATAATTGGAATCGGCAAAGGAAACTCCGAGTGGAATTACTCGGCTCCCCATGGTAGTGGCCGTAAGATGTCCCGTTCCAAAGCAATGGAGCTATCGCTGGATGAATACCGAAAGCGCATGGCAAATGTTTGGTCAAGTTGCGTCGGAGAAAATACCATCGACGAAAGCCCCATGGCCTATAAGCGCACAAAGGATGTTCTCGAATTGGTGGACGACACTCTGGAAGTCTCCCATCGCCTGACACCGATTTATAATTTCAAATCGGAAGCATAATTGGAAATATGACGGGAGTCTAAAAAATATGCCTCCATTCTTTTCTATGAAAAATTACCCCAGGTCTAGGAAAACCCTCAATAGTGCCTTGACTTAATAAACAATTTACACAATTTGCATTTTCATGGCATATGAGATGTAAAAAGGTTAAGGCTGGTCGCGGGAGCATGTTATGCGCCCTGTTGTTGCTAATTTGCCCCATGGGAATGGCAATGGCGGAGAACCTATCTTCCCTCGCCGAAGCGCAGAATATAACCTACGATGAAAATTCCGGGGTTTTAGTCATGAACCTTGATTCAATGCGCAAAGATAATGTGCAGGAAAAACTTGTGGCAACGGCAAAGTATGGCATCGATGGGAAGGGATCTCCTATGGGTCACGACCAGAATACGCTCAACGTCCTATGCCGCGATAGAATAAAATTTTTGGATTTAAAATTTAATACTTTTTCCAGAACACTTGAATCAGCTCTAAACAGTGAAGATGATCGAATAAAAATTCAAGAATTTCACGGGGAACAACCCAATGATGTTTGCAATGATCCCGTCATCTTACATTTTGTTGGGGTAAAGCCACGAAATTTCCCTGCAACAACGTTTGATTATGGGTGGTGGGAAATATGCCGATTGAACCCCTTCTACGAAGAAATATTCCGTAAATATACCTCATCCAGGGTACTTTCCGACGTTGATGCTATAATTAAATGCGAATCTTTTAGGTATAACGGCACGTTGAAGGTTTCAAATTTAGCCATGAAAAAAATCAAAATAGTCATATCCACAATTTTTCAGAACAGCGGCGATGCGACCCGCGCAATAGAAATCGCCAAGGCAATTCAGGAATACGCGCCGGCGGATTTCGTCGCGGATATAATATTTATATCCCGTGGCAGCCGCTTTGAAAAACAAGCCGTGGATTTAGGATTCAAAATCTACCATGCGGAGCCACCCATGAAAGGAATTCAATATCTGGATGACTTTGAATCCCGATTTGGCGAATTGATTGGAAATGCCGAACTGGCCCGGGAAATATTGCAGGGGGAAATCGACGCCTTGAAACAGCTGCAGCCGGATATTCTGATATACGGATTTTGGCCGATCGCCAGCATCGCGAAGAGAATGGCGATTCCGGATTGCAAAAGCATCGCATTTTTGCCTTTGCCCCTGACTCAGGATTTTTTGAAGTGCCCGATGACTTTTCCAGACGAAATGCCGCTGTCGCGACTGCCCTTCAATTTGCAGAAGGTGATCATGGGCGCCATCCCGAAATTCATAAAGGCCAGAATCCCGGCGCTGCGCCACAGCAATATTCGCCGTGCCGCCGAGAATCTGGGCTGGCGCGGGGAAAAGCTGGTCAATATCTTCAAGATGCTGGCATCGGATCTGTATCTGATAAACGACTTTCCGGTATTTTACGACACATCTTGTTTTGCCAAGAACATCCTGTTCACGGGCCCGCTGTATTCCGAAAGCTCGGACAAGAAAATTTCGGACCCGCGGATAAATGAAATCCTTAGTCCGGAAAACAAGCGGATTAAAATTTTCTGCACATTGGGCAGTTCCGGCAGCAAGCAGAAACTGTTGGAAGTCATAAAAATGTTCAATTCGGGCGACGGAAAAAAATGGAGCGGAATCGTCCTGTGCCCGCCGGCGATCTGCCCTATTCAGGAAGCGCGTGACATGCTGAACAATGAAAACGTTTATATTACGGACGCGTTCGTGCCGGCCAAGGAAATCAATCAGAAATCGGACTTGGTAATTTGCCATGGCGGCCAGGGAACATTACAAACGGCGATTATGAGCGGAGTGCCCTTGATCGGCTATCCGGGCCAGCCGGAACAGAAAATCAATTTGCAGCACCTGCAGGATTTTGGTGCCGCGGTAATGATGTCCTCGCACAGATGGACGGCCCAGAATATCCGGCGCCAGGTGGCATCGATGATGAAAAATCACCGCTATAAATGCAAGGCGTTGGAATTGAAAAACTATGCGGAGAATTTGAATGCCTATGGGGATATAGGTTCCGCCGTATGGAGCATGGTGAAGCAATCCGATAATGGGAAAGGTAACTGTGATATGTGACAGGAGAGAAGCAATCCGGTACATACTCTGTAAAATTACCCGTATATGTCGTTTTTGTGTCTTTTTTCTATGGCGTAAACATGTCGGTTTCTGCCGCCTCATTTAGCCGTTTAATGGCTCTCAAACTACAAAAAGATACGGGGTAAATGCCCATGACCCCATGAAGTGTGTGCTTCTTGCCGCTCAAAGGACATCGGGGGACAAACTATGGCGGGTAATAAAAAATATACCTCCATTACCTTTTCTTTCCAGGAACTATCTCTTTTTCACAGAAACGTTTAGAGAGTGACTTTTGAGCGGCCCTGGAAATTATTCCTTCGCCGGCAGGTGTTTTACAGCCTTCCAAAGGCATAGGCAATCGGAAATTATTTGTGGAAAATCTTTGAGGGCAATTTGATTGGCTGCATCGCAGGTAGCCTTTGCCGGCTCGGGGTGTATTTCAAAAAATAGACCATCCGCACCACTTGCGAGTGCTGCCCTTGCCAAGGTGGGAACAAAGGTTCTCTCTCCGCTTGTACCATTTGGGTCCGCACCGGGCAATTGTACGCTATGTGTGGCGTCGAAGATTGTCGGACCATTCGATTTCATGACCGTGAATGAACGCATGTCGACAACCAGGTTATGATATCCGAAGGTTGTCCCACGCTCAATCTGCCAAATTTCATTGGCCTTCGATTCTTTTAGCTTATCAACGACGTGTTTCATCTCGTGGGGTGAAAGGAATTGTCCTTTTTTAACGGAAACTATCCTCCCGGTCTTAGCCGCTGCCGTCAAAATATCCGTTTGCCTACACAGAAACGCAGGGATCTGTAACACATCGCAAACTTCTGACACGGGAGCTGCCTGTTCCGGCAGATGAATATCGGTGGTAACGGGCAGACCATGGCGATTTTTGACTTCGCCAAGGAGCCTAAGCCCTTCCTCGAGGCCCACGCCCCGTTCGCTGAAAATCGACGTCCTGTTTGCCTTATCAAAGGATCCCTTGAATACGATTTTGAGCTCTGGGAATTTACTCCGAAGTGCCACAAGGCATTCGGCAGCGGAAAATGTTACATCTTCATTCTCTAGGGAGCAGGGACCCGCTATTAGCAATAATTTGTTTTCTTCAAAAAACATCAACGCTTACCGAGGTTGAAAATTTTCGATGACGAATCAAGTAACAAAATTTGCCCGTTCATCCACATCCGTTTTCAAAAATCTTTTTACCCCCTCCAATAGTGAAAATGTCGTTTTTTTCGTTTCTTCAAGCTGAGACCTGTCGTCAACCTTTGCCTCTGCGAATAGATAAAACTTGATCTTGGGTTCCGTTCCACTGGCCCGCAGGGCAAATTTTACACCATTTTCCAATGTTATGAAAAAGAACTGCTGGGGTGGAATAATCTTCCCATCGGCATCTTGGATCCTTTGTTTGGCAAAGTCGACGATTTCCGTTACTTTGCTACTATCAATCCGTTTCGGTGGTTTTTTTTGGTAACTGGCCAGGATGTTTTTGATTTTCTGTGCGCCATCAGCTCCTTCGTAGTAAATATTTAGGACCGATTCGCCAAAGTAGCCATACTTCACGTACATGTCATCGCGGAGGTCAATCAGCGTTTTGCCAAATGATTTTGCATAGGCGGCCAATTCACAGGCCATCAGACATGCGGAGTTGGCATCCTTGTCGCGAACATTGTTCGCCGACAAACAACCGTAGCTCTCTTCGCATCCAAAAATGAATAGGGTGCTGTTTTTTTGGAGCAAGTCATCCCGCTTTGCCCCTAGGGTTTTGTCATAGTCTATGGAAATTCCCGTGGATTCATACTCATTCCTCAGCATTCTATTTTCGTAGTCGAACATTTTTTCCCCGATCCATTTGAATCCCGTCAGCGTATTGATGCACTTTATTCCATGCAGGTCGGTGATTTTATCGATGAGGGGGGTCGTCACAAAAGTTTTTATTACCGCCACATTTTTTGACCCTTTGGCGGGAATTTTTCGCAAAAATTTTAGCTGCGAAATCCTATACTCGGCGAGCAAAGCTCCCGTCACATTTCCCGTAAAAATTTCGAACTCCCCACCGTCGTTTCTAGCAGCAATTGCCAACCTATCGCCATCGGGATCAGTTGCCAAAACAAGGTCCGCCTTTCTCTTTTTCGCCAAGGCAAGGGCCATGTCTAGGGATTCCATATTTTCCGGATTTGGAGATTTAACCGTTGAAAAGTTGGGGTCCAGGTCATTCTGGTCCTCCACGATGCTGTGGCTGATTTTGTTAGCTTCCAGAAGTGGAATCGTAGCTACACCACCCGTTCCATGCAGAGGAGAAAATACGGCATGTATGGGATAGCTGTCCAAAAGATCCCTTCGCAGAATTGTTTCCCTAACGGCAGATTGATAGCATGCGTCGATGGATGTGTCTAAAATTGTTACGCCCGACATGTCCTTTCTACAAAATCGACAAATATCCTCCATTGTCACACCGTTAAATTCTGATATTACCCCGGACGCATGGGGATCAACCATCTGGGCACCATCGGCAAAATAAGCCTTGAACCCGTTATCATGCCATGGGTTATGGCTTGCAGTTATC
>JAIRMM010000010.1 GCA_031258695.1 Puniceicoccales bacterium | reverse complement strand
TCTTGCCTAGATCGTCGATTTTTACAAATAACTCTACCAGTCTTAGGCTTTGGGTTTTCATTCTTCTTCCCTAAGATTTTTTCATTTTTTGTCTCTTTCTAATTTCGCCATTCGCGTTTTTAAAAGTTTTTCATGCTCACGTAAAAATCTTTCCGGAACAGGTTTCTTCGGGGAACCCCCTGCGTTTATTTGTTCCGCGTGTTTTCCTCATCCCCTCTAATCCTTTTGTCTTTCCCCTTTACCCAACCCCCGCGAGTAAAATACTTCACGAATATATCGCTTGACATTCGGTTTGTAAAATTTACAATAGTTTCTGCTCTATGGAAATCAAAAGCCCACAAGGGTATCAAAAAACCCAAAATGACACAAAGGCATCAGGCAGTTCGTCAATACACGCCCGTGGCACAGGTCAAGCCATTTTTCAAAATGAAACGGCCACTTCGAGTGCCCAGCTATCTTCAAGGACCGTAAGGCTCGATGTACCATTTCCTAAATTTTTATCAAGTAGTGATAAATCTCCGCAGGAATTGGCCAGGGAAAATTATGTAAATTTCTACAATGGAGCAAAATATTTGCTAACAAAATATGGTGGTGGTTCACGTGTTAAAGCATTAAAAAAACTTCTTAAACTTTTGTTTCCAACAATACCATCGCCCGAAAGTATGTTG
Source organism: Puniceicoccales bacterium (assembly GCA_031258695.1). Lineage (GTDB taxonomy): Bacteria > Verrucomicrobiota > Verrucomicrobiia > Opitutales > JAIRKQ01 > JAIRKQ01. The sequence continues at coordinate 14,920 of JAIRMM010000010.1, read as the reverse complement.
ATTCGTGACGGGAACGGCCGGTTAACATTACCTAATTTAGTTCCCGAAGGATACCGAGAAAATCAATTTACTGCGGAAGACCTTCATAGGTTAGAAAATCGAATGATTGAAAAGAATAGCTCTAAGGCAAGCCAAGGCAAGAGTTGTAATATGGTGGATGCCCAGGGAAGATCAATGCCTGACGTCCCATTCCCAGAGCTTGTTGGTGGTAAAGATATACTCTATAGTGGAATATATCACGATGAGACGTTTCCCGTGAACGAGATTGTGTTTTTCCCAAAAGAAGCCAGGGAAAATTATAGAAATTACCACACGGGCATAAATTATTTGGTCAAAAAATATGGAAGCCGACGGGTGAATGAAGTATTGACAAAATTTAGGACATCTTGGGGACCAGGTATGAACTGTCCTCAATTGAAATTAGCCCCTACTCGTAACGAAAATGGTCAAGAACAATTGGAAGACCTACCGCAGGGCGATGCACCAATGCTAGCATTTAACTTGGATAAGGATAGACTTCAAGAATTTGAAAATTTAATCATCGAAAATGGTAAGTGGAACGATAACCGAGCCTTGAAAGTTGTTGGAACAGCGGCAGAAGTTGCTGAAGCAGCAATAGACACAGCAGGTTCAGCGATTTCTCTTGCCAAAGCTGTTATCAGGGGTACGGGTATCATCGACATAACCGCAAAAACCCTTTCGTTCGCCAGTAGTGCAATTGAGGATTGTGAACTAGGTCTAGAAATACGAGATAACCCCGCCTCGAAAGATACCATACACACCTTGAAAGGTACTAAAGCAAAGGTCAAAACAGCACAAAAAATGATTTCTCTTGGTCAGGCTATGACCACCAAAAAGCCAGATACTCGAAAAACTACAAAAACAGCCATTTCATTTGCCAATAGTGTAATTAAGCTTGTTCAATGGGGTCTTAAAACACCCCCTAAAGCAGTCGATAAAACTATATCACCTCCGGTAATTTTAGGAAAGGAAGAAAAGCTGGTATACTATGCGGACGAGGAAAACATGGCGCGGGAAAACTTTGAAACCTTTTACAATGCGGTAAAGTATCTAGTAAACAAATACGGCATCCAGTCAATACCAGTAGATACCTCAAAAGAGTTGAATGCATTATGCGATGGACACGTACCACTTGTTGTCGATAACCAAGATCGACTGCAGTTGTCTGATTCAGTTCCCAATGGGAGTAGAGAAAGGCCGTTCACCATGAAAGCTTTGACCCATTTAGAAAATCGAATAACCGGACAGGAAGTCCGCGAAAAACTACAAGTAGTACTCAAAGTAGCGGGAGCGGCTGTCGCAACGGCAGGAGCAATTGCCGCTTGCGGAGCAGGGCTTACCATTCCTGTGGCGGTGTCGTTTGCAAAGGCAGCCTATGATGATGTTCAATTGGTCATCGAGTTAGCCGAAGGCTAAACCTTGGATATCTTATCGCTTCGATGTATATTTCTTTTAGGGACGAAGCAGAGTACCCCCAACGGCGGAAGATATAATTCGAGGGAATAGGGCCTCCCATGGAATGGTAAATCGTCGGCCCCCTTTCCTCCAAAATTTCCGCGGTTCATTCCTCCATATGTTTTGCAATCGCTGTTAAAAATTTCTTTCCAGAAACACTTCTCAGGCACCCCAATTCTGTAGTTAATGCGCTCAACGGGTGTAAAATTGCAGACGATAATCATCTTGCCATCGGCAATGTCTTTCCGAATAAATGCGATGACCGAATTGTCGCAATCATCGCAGGAAATCCATTCAAAACCCCTAGAATCCATGTCGTGTTTGGCCAAGAAATCATAGCACCCATAGAGGTTGTTCAAATCGGTTACTAGCCGTTGTATGGACCTATGATCCGGGTACTTCAATAGATGCCAATCCAAGCTTTTGTCATATTGCCACTCATTGCTTTGCCCAAATTCACACCCCATGAATAGTGTTTTTTTTCCGGGCCATAGCCACATATACGCGTATAGGGCCATTAGGTGCCGTGCTTTTTCCGAAATAGTCGCCCCGGGCATTTTACATAGCATTGAGCGTTTGCCATAGACGACCTCATCATGGGAAATGGAACTGATAAAATTTTCTGAATATTGGTACAGCATCGCAAATGTTAGCTGGTTATGGCCGTACTTGCGATAGATTGGGTCCTGGGAAAAATAGTCCAAGGTGTCGTGCATCCACCCCATGTTCCACTTAAAGTCAAACCCAAGACCATAGTATTTTGTCCTTCTTGTGACGCCACTAAAAGAAGTGGATTCCTCGGCTATGCTGACGGTTCCCGGGAACATTTCGTGGACCACATCGTTCATCTCACGCAAAAATTCGAGGGCCTCGATATTTTCCTTTCCCCCATAGCAATTGGGCAGCCAATTACCACTTTTGCGGGAATAATCGAGGTATAGCATGGATGCCACGGCATCTACGCGGATACCATCCACATGGAATTTTTCGAACCAATTTAACACGCTTCCAATTAGAAAATTTCGAACCTCGTGGCGTCCGTAGTTAAATACCAGGGTTCCCCAATCTTCGTGGTATCTTCGACGCTCATCCTCATGCTCATAAAGCCGTGTTCCATCAAATTCAGCCAAGGCAAAGGCATCCCTTGGGAAATGTGCGGGGACCCAGTCGATGATCACCCCAATGTTATTGGTGTGTAGATGATCAATCAGGTTCTTAAAATCGAGGGGAGTTCCATAGCGGTGCGTGGGGGCAAAGTATCCCGTGACCTGATATCCCCATGATTTGAGAAATGGGTATTCCGTTACCGGCATAAATTCTACGTGGGTAAATCCCATTTTTTTGACGTAGTTCGTCAGCTTTTTTGCCAATTCGACGTATGTCAACGGCCGATCCCCGTCCCCTGGAACACGCATCCACGAATCCAAATGTATTTCGTAGATCGCCATCCGGCTGCTGTGCCACTTGGTTTCGGCACGTTTTTCCATCCATAGCTGATCATTCCACACAAAATTCGAGGAATCGAAAACGATGGCGGCATTGTTCGGTGGCCCCTCGAAGTAGCTTCCATAGGGATCGCTTTTCAATACCAATTCATCGCAGGAGTTGATTAACTCATATTTATATTTTGAAAAATTTCCAACGCCGGGAATAAATAGTTCCCAAATGCCGGATTCTCCCAACATTCGCATCGGATAATAGCGGCCATCCCAATTGTTAAAATCACCAACCACCGATACGCGTTTGGCATTGGGAGCCCAGACAGCAAATGCCGTACCCCAAATTCCATTCACTTCACGGACACATGCTCCCATCCGATCGAAAATTCGACGATGTTTCCCTTGGCCAAATAAATAACAGTCAAAGGAGCTTACGGTCGGAAGGAACGAGTATGGATCATGTTTTAAGATTATATCCTCTTCGTAGGTTTCAATGGCAATTTGATAGTCAAAAACTTCCCTGCGATTTTCAATGAAGACCTCAAAAAATCCACTATCACTGAGCCTCGACATGTCGAATTTCTCGCCGGTGGAAACGTCGATGATGGCACATCTTTCTGTGTTTTGTAAATAGGCACGTACCACAATGCCAAGGACGGTGCCATTCCCTGTCACCGAGTGCATACCCAACCTATCATGGGGGAAAGCATGCCTAGCACATAGAAACTTATCTAATTCTTCGGGGGATATTATCATCTTAAAAATTTAAGAACTAATCATCGCCAACATCATCGTCTATGGTCGCATTCGTTCCTTCATTCGAGGAAATTACTTCAACGGGAATTTTGAGTTCCTCAAATCCTGCCGCCGCCAGATATAACATTCCCGATCCCGCAATTCCTCCCTGAATTACCACACTGGTTGATCGTGCTCCGGCGGGTATGAAAATATCTTTCATGATGATACTGTCCGGGATGTTGGTTGTCACATCTATTTCAATACCTTCCCGGGGAGCATCAAAGTTTATCGAAACCACAAAGACTTGTTTTTCCCCAGGCTCTAGGCTGATACTTGACAGGTTGCTATGAAAAGATACCCGGTCGACGTGAAAAAATCCAAGTCCAATATCTCCATTATCACTGACTAACCTTGCATGATGTCTGTTTCCGTGGCCCAATATTGGCACGACGAAAGATAAGGAATTTGGAGAAACAAAAGTAGTTTCACATGGCACACCACCTATTTCCACGTAATCACCCCTTTCGAAACTGCGCCCAAGCAGTGTTCCCTTCGAACCGGGAACCCCTCGGTTACTCTCAAATCCAATGACATATCTATTTACAATGGTTAAACCATAGAGCTTTGAGCGCTGAGATTTCTCACGGACACTGCTATTAACTTTTCTTTTGTAATCAATTTCGTAATAGTAGTTTACCCTATGCTGGCCAGCCGACCTTGCGTAATTGTACGAGTACTCAAAATCACTATTTTTATCCATTCTATGGGTTTCTCCATCGATTACAATATGCGCCGAACAACTATTGGGAATAAGATGTGTCCCATTTGGGTTAACGGACATTGCAATGGTGTAAGTTTCAGAACCATTTTGGGGGAATTGAGCGGGGGTATTATTCCTAATCATAGAGTTGCACCCACTCACCACAAAAGTAATGACGTATAAAAATATAACCAAAGGCAGCTTTACATTTTTCATAATAGGTTCCTGGATGCTAGAAATCAAAAATGTGTATGCAAGTAAAAGATTCCTAACTTTTCAACCTTCTGCATTTTACATTTCAAACCCAGCCAACTGGATGAATGAAAAAATGATTAAAAATTTTCTGACAGCAGCTGGAGGACCCGTACGAAATCCGAGGGCAACTGTGCTTTTATGGAAATTGTTTCCCCGGTGCACGGGTGGTCAAAAACCACTTCCGAAGCGTGTAACATTGGCCGAGGGGAGACCACCAATTTTGAGAAGTTTTTGTCATAGCCATAGGTTGTATCTCCGAGTATGGGGTGGCGTACGGCTGCCATGTGTACTCGAATCTGATGGGTTCGCCCGGTTAAAATATCCACCCGTAAATGGGTAAATTGCTTCCCAAAAGATTTCAGCATATGCCATCTGGTAATGGCCTCTTTGCCGCCCGCCGAGGCTGCCATTTTAGTCCGCACGAATCTATCCCTTTGGATCGGTAGACAAATCTCCCCAAAGCTTTTGGTAAATGTTCCACAAACAATGGTTTGGTATGTTTTTTTAATTTTACGCGTTGCGAACATTTTTATCAACCGCAGATATGCCCTGTCCGTTTTGGTGAAAATTATCGCTCCACTCGTATCCTTATCCAGTCTGTGAACAACCCCCGGCCGCAGGGGATTCCCAGACCCACCCAATGGGCAGTGGGACAAAATTCCTTCGACCAGGGTTGGGGCTGGTGTCCCATTGCCCGCGTGAACCACAATGCCAGCCGATTTATTGATGACGATAATGTCCTCATCTTCGAAAAGTATATCCAGTGGCATGGGGACCGGATTAAGCGTGATGTCATCGGGAAGAATCAGCCGCAGAGTTATCAATTCTTTCCCGCGTAAAACATACTTCGCAGGTACGGATACCCCTTGGATGAAGACTAGGCCTTCGTGGAAAGATTTTTTCAATTGCGTGCGACTAACATCCTGAAAAATTTCGCTCAAAAATCTATCGATTCTTTTCCCTTTGTCGCTGTCCGAAACTACGATCGTTTGTTCATCGCCTACCATTATATCATTCTAAAATACTCGAGGGCTAGACTAGTACGCAAACTTCCGGATGTCAAAAACACTTTATCTTTCCCCACGTGCCGCATAATTTGTAAAATTATTAGCAACCCAAAGGGCAAAATATCCGCACGACTTTTTGCAACACCGTAGGCAATGCGCTCTTCCTTCGTTTTATCCTTCAGTATATTGAACAAACCTTGAACTTCATCGTGGGTGATAAAGTTTCGTGTTTTCCCATTAATCAGTAGATTTGCAACTTTTAGGGTTCCCCCGCTACCAATCAGTTCATGCCCCACCATGTTTCCAGTATGCACGGGCAATGTATTTAATACATTTTTTATAATTTCCTGGGCCGCTTCGGTGTCATGCACCTTGGCCAGGTCGAGCATGCTGATCGGTAGACTCCAAGTATTTTGCAAAACCTTGTCGAATTCTGCTATTTCCACGCTACCACATCCAATGTCGAAAGAAATAAATTTTTCCAATTCCGTAAGATGCCGTGCACTTTTTGCCGCCAATGCGGCTTCCTTTGTCCCGCTAATAACGTGCAGGTTAATCCCTGTTTTTTTTAAAATTTTCTGCTGCAATCTGGAAAAGTTTGCTGCTTTTCTGGCAGCTTGGGTGGCAACGGCAATTATTTTCGTTGAATGGTGCTCCTGGGCGAGAGCCAAAACCTCTTCAAAAAAACCCATAGTGACCCTGATCTTATTGTCGGAAATATTCGCTCCCATTTGTGAACACAGCCTAAATCCCCGGGAGATTCCACCCAGGGGTGCTACCGAATTTTGGGTGCAGGTAAACACAGAGGCTTTCATGGAGCCACTACCGATATCAACGATTGTTATGTTGTCGCACATCATTTCCGACAGCTTATTTTTAAAATTTTCTAATCTTTCTTGATTTATATTTGTTATTTACATCCAACTTAAAAAAAGTCAATGGCATTATGTAAAAATAATGGCATCGAATTGCAACTTCATTGTTTTTAATATAACTCTACATGGGAATCGCCATAAAATCTCCACAGGGACCATGAAAAGTATGGTATGGAACCCTTGTCGACCTGTATTTTTTTTGATATTTTCGATGGAATAATTTTGGTCGAGTAAATTTTTTCGAAAAATGTTGACAGATTGTTATAATCATTACAATACCCATTAATAATGGGATATGCACTCAGTGATTTTTTCAAAGCATGGGAGCTTGATAGGAAGACCACAACCAAACCAGTGGTGGCACTCATTCCCGATGAGTATTTCTTCTTCGATGAGATCAAGCTGCCCAAGGGAACCCTACAAAAGGAGGAAATTAATAGCATGGCTCAAATGGCCATAGAAAACGCTTTCCCCGTAGACAAACAGAAAATACTTTCTGGCTTTTTTACAAATCAAAACAAGAATTGTGTAACAATTTTTGTTGCTTCTAAAAATCGGGTCCTGGGAGAAATACCCCGCTTAAAAACTTGTACCTACTGGCTTCCGGAAAGATTTTGCCGGGAAAATGCCAATGGGGCCTCCATAGCTAAGACCGACGAAAAGTGTACTACCATTGATGTTGGTGAGGATGGCAGCCTGGAAGTACAAGGCAATAAACTCGACCTTTTCTCCGAAGATTTTTGGAGTGCCGAAATGCACGAACAGCAAGAAAAAAGCATCGCCAGAAAGGTTGAAAAAATAAATAGCTGGTACAAAAAGATAATTTCTCCCCTGGTTTCCGTAACATCTGTTTTGTTCATGCTAGTAGTTGTTTTGCTGATGGTACGTTCTTCAATTAAATTGCGATATTCAATGTTAGAAAAAAGAGAATCTAGGGTTGCTCAAGTAATTGAACGTAAAAAACTGTACGATGAGATTTGCGTTTTTTCCGAAGGGAAAGCCCTATATTTTAAACGGTTGGATGCAATAAATAAGGTTCGACCAGCCCAACTATTTTTTAGTCAATTTACAATGAGCAACCCTAAAATTTTGAAGTTCGTTGGCACGTGTGATTCGATTGCCACACTAAATCTGTTTGTGGAAAACCTAAAAAAAGAATCCTCCATATATTTGGTATCAACGCCAAGCGTTTCTTCATCCTCCAAAGGAACAACTTTTAATCTTGAAGTAGAGTATTTATAATTGTGAAAATAGATATAACCAGCATTTTGCAGCAATTTCGATTGTTGCCGATAAAGCAAAAAACAATTTCCATTGCCCTATTGGGATTAATATCTCTGGTACTTGTATGTTTATCGATTACTTTGGTGATGTCCTTCCCAAAGAAAATACGCCAAACACGTTCCCTATACGACAAACAAAAAGTTTGGCTTTCCCAATCGGCTACCATAGAAAAAGACTTAATTGCCTTTGCCAGATCAGGTACGGGTCACAAAAAACAAAATTTGCCAAAAATTATAGCTTCCATCGAAAAAATAGCGGCTAAAACTGGCACTAATTATACACTTACAGAGGTAGGGAAGGGACATATCGAACAGCTGACAATTCATCGCTACAAAGTTTCATTCGATGGAATACCCCTTTCTGGAATAGTTGCATTTTCTAACAAAGTGGAAGCACTGGATAGTAATATTGCCATATCAGAAATGCAAATAAATGCACAAGGGCAATTATTGAATGCGTATTGCATTATTTCAATTTTGGACACGGAATAGGATAAAAACATGAAAAAGCACATACTAACATTTGTTCTTTTGGTTCTGTGCATACCATTTGTGTATGCCGAAGAAGAGGAAGACGCAGAAGAATCCTTTCAGACTGAAGACGCCATGGTAAAAAGTATAGCACTGTCAGATGCTCCATTGTCTCAGGTCCTATATATCATAGAGGAATTAACGGGCAAGGCAGTCCTCCAGGATAGCAAACTGGGGAATGTTCCAATAAACCTGCAAATTCGGAAAGAAATCAGCAAGGAAGAGGCAATACGGGCCATTGAAAGTGTGCTAGCGATAAATCATATTGCGATAGTGGAGCTCGGGGATGGATTATTGAAAGCCGTTAGCATGCAATCCGCACCCACCCAATCCCCATTTTTTGTGGATTATTCATTGCTAGATGTGGTGCCCAGCGAGAAGATTTGTTCCAAAATTTTTCAATTGCATTACTTGTCGGTCGATGAATTTTCAAAATTAATAACCAACCTGCTAAACCCGGAGATAGCGTCGGCCATAGTATTCAGCGATTCCAATTCCATGCTAATAACGGATTCCATAGCCAATTTGCAACGCGTGGAACTGATACTTAGCAGGGTAGATATTCCAAAACATTCCGTCCTCGATTCGAAAATATTCCGCATAAAACATGGGGATGCCAAAGAGGTTGCCGATCTTTTGAATAAAGTTATCAAGGGTCAGCTAAATACACGAAATAAGGAATCGGGTAACACTTCCAATGGCCCCACGGAGCCTCTGAACCCATTGGAAAACATGTCATCTTTCCAGTTTTCAAAAAATTTGACCATTGAACATGACGCCCGCAGCAATGCCGTAATTACCTGTGGAACTTCGAAGGATATCGAACTTGTCGAATCGATAATCAATCAAATAGATGTGTTGCTGGATCAGGTCAGGATCGAGGTGGTCATTGCCAAGGTTACCCTTACGAAAGCGCAGGCTTCGGGGTTAGAATCTTTGGGAATTAACAATATAGCGAATGGTACGATAGGTAACCACTATAACCCAACAATAAGTCCAAAAATTTCCAAAGCGGGTACCATGGAGCAAAACCCGTTTAGCGTAGATGGCACCATAAAAAATTTCTCATTGAATACAGTTTTCAACAAAGCTCGCAGCGATTCCCACGTAAAAATCCTATCGGCTCCAACGATTGTGACAACCCATAATCGGGAGGCACTGGTGAGAATTGTCGATTCGCATCCCGTCATAAAATCCGACATTTCCGAATCAACTGGAGCAGCCTCTACGGCAATTAAAAGTACCATTGAATATAAGGATGTGGGCATCGAATTACATGTTAAGCCATTGATCGGGATAAATGGCGTAATACAGCTTGAAATCAGCCAAAAAATTGAAGACAAAAAAGAAGATGTTGAGATCAACCACAATAAGATGCCATCGATGTCGAAAAGTGAAGCCGTATCATTTGTGAGCGTATACGATGGAGATACGGTGATATTGGCTGGATTGCAACAAAAGAAGAACACAAAGACCGGTGGCAAATTGTGGTTGCTGGGAGATATCCCTGTGATCGGAAATTGGTTGTTTAGCCCAAAAGGTGTCAGTGAGGAAACCACGGAACTGATCATCTTTATCAAACCTACCATCATTTCAAACCCGGCAAATGAAAAAGCGTTTGCCGAACGGATGCTTGATGGGTCGGAATTGCAACCGGAAATCGAGCACTATGATAGAACTGGAAAATTTTTGCCAGGCATGCAATTTCCAAAGGGAACATTGGGAGATCCACACATTGATTACAGCCAAATATCCTCCGAGGACAACAATTCAAAAGAATGCAAATGTGGAAACAAATGCAAATGCAAAGCGGAAAATTTGGAAGACCCACTCGTTGATTACGACCAAACACCTCCCGAGGACAACAATTCAAAAGAATGTGAAGCGGAAAAAACAGATTCAAAAGAAGCTGTAGATTTAACATCGGAAGAAGAAACATCATCGGCAAAGTTATTCAGTGCGGATATCTATATCGTTGGACAACCGGAAAATGTTAAATATTCAGACGACGACGACAACTTCATAAAACATATCAAAAAACATCGCCGAAGGAAAATAGGTAGAAAGGCACCACCCACAAAAGAGAAAACTACTAAAACATCTAATCAAAAAACAGATGCTATTAGGAAACCAGGTATGCCTTTGATCAATGAAAGGCAAGGTAGTAAAAAATTCCGTTCTAGAAATTCATAAAGGGGAACATTATGCAATTAACAAAACTAATACTACTAGTCCTTGCGTTGTTTTTTCCACCATACCTCATGGGCGAAAATTTTGAGTCGCTCATAGCAAACTCCCCATTTGTTGGACAAATCTCATCGCCCGCCGGTGGATCAAAAAAGAAAGCAGCTAGTGATATTGAAATTAACTATGAACTACGGGGAATATTGATTGGGAATGGCATTAGGATATTTAACATATATAATCCAACGAATAATAAGCATAAATGGGTCAGGCAGGGAGATGGTCATGCCCAAATAGTAATAGATTCCTTCGATGAACGTAATAAAACGCTATATTTTCACACATCCGATGGAAAAAACTTTTCAGTCAAACTGAAAAATACTTTAAATGATTTAAATGGATTGGGTATTATTATTAAATAATCCACAAGCTGTAATGGAGAATTAAATTTTATGGATATTCTTTCTGAAAAATTGTCCGAATTGGGAAAAGAAAATTTTGACAAGATTATGTCAGCGCCTATCCAAAGACGTGTGGAAGTTTTAGCAAAAGCGTTGTGCTGCGAAGATGAAAAACAAGCCATTACCTGGTTAGCCGAAAATTTAGAAATTCCATTCCTAGAACAATTCCAATTTGATAAATCATACGTTGACATATATCCTTCGGAGTTTCTGAATTCCTATGGCATCTTGCCAATTAGCGATGTGACGGGTGAAGGTAAATTTTGTGTGATAAGCTGTTGGCCACTGGAAGAAAAAATCTGTCGACAAATCGAAATATTTTCCGGACGCTATCCGGAAGTATGCCTGGGGGTACCATCCGAAATAACGGGAGAATTGGGTATCCATTTTGGTCTTTCCTCCGCGGAAGGACGTTTTGTTGACATGACAACCACGCAACAAGAAGAGGAAACCAAAGACGAAGATGAGGCAGCTGTTGTGAAATTTGTGAATGACGTTATTCGTCGAGCATTAAAATCGCGGGCTACGGATATTCATTTCGAACCACAAAGAAATTTTTTGCAGATAAGATATCGGATAGATGGTGATTTGGTTGCCGTACGTGTTCCCGAGGATTTGGTGAGATTTCAGGCAGCCATTATTTCACGCCTAAAAATTATGGCATCGCTGAATATTTCGGAAAAACGTCGTCCGCAAGACGGTAAAATTTCATTCAGGGATGGCAAAGATATCATCGACATCCGCATATCTACACTACCCGTTGTACATGGAGAAAGCATCAGCCTTAGGTTACTAAGGCAGGGAGGTGGTGCTCCAGTCTCCCTACGTGATTTAGACATGACGGGGTATCAATTTAAGGTGGCAGAAAAAGCATTGAGCAAGCCCCATGGAATAATTTTAGTCACCGGGCCAACGGGTTCTGGAAAGTCAACGACGCTCAGTGCTTTTTTACGCCATGTCTATTCCCCAACGACCCGTCTAATAACCGTTGAGGATCCCGTTGAATATGAAATTGCCGGCGCTAATCAAGCCCAGGTACACTCGGAAATTGGACTAACTTTTGCTAGCATATTGCGTTCCATATTGCGTCAGGATCCCGATGTTATTATGTTGGGAGAAATTAGGGACTCCGAAACCGGAGACATTGCAATTCGTGCGGCAGTCACGGGACACCTAGTCCTGAGCACCCTACACACAAATGATGCGGTGGGGTCCATAACCCGGTTAAAAGATATCGGCATAGAGTACTACATGATTGCATCTGCCGTGGAAATGGTATGTGCCCAAAGGCTTGTTCGCAGATTATGCCCACATTGTGCCAGGGAATCAGAAAAACTCAACACGCCCGAAGAATTGGAAAGGTTACGTTGCCTTTTCAATATTCCAGAAATACCTGCCAACGCAAAATTAATGGAAGCCGTGGGATGCGAATATTGTAATGGCATCGGATTCCGTGGCCGAATGGCAGTTTTCGAAACCCTCGGTATGAGTGAAAAAATTCACGAAGCCATCGTCAACGGTGCATCGGAATCTGAAATCCGTGCCATCGCTACCGCCGATGGAATGACATTTCTAGCCCAGGATGCTTTCACACGTGCATGTCGAGGATTGACTACGATTGAAGAAGCGGTGCAGCTAATCCCGTAGCCATTCAGTCCGCTCACATCGTTTTTTTTGATCTCCATGCAAGTCCTAGGGGAAGATACTACTTTTGCATTACCTGCAACATTTGTCCACTTTTGAATAGTGTTACCGCCCGTGTACTTTCAGATACGGCGATGGCAATGCATTCGGCTACACTTGATATTGACGCAGCAGCGGTATGCCTCGTTCCAAATCCTCCGGGCATGATGACATTGTGATTTGGCGTATAAATCAACGTTCCTGCGGATTCTATTATGCCATCACCGCGGATCACAAAGGCTCCATCTATCAAAGAAAATTCTTTGATGGTTTCATCCATGAATGGATTGAAAATATTTCGTTCGGATTCTGGATAGCCATAGAATGGGTTACAAACGAGCGGCTTCATGTACAGGGAAATCTTGTCGATGTCCCCAATGACAAATAGACAACCAACGGCTTTCCCTTCCCGCCCCTCAATTGCAATTTCCGTGGCGATTGATAGCACACGTTCCAATACCTCGGGTTTTATATCATCCTGTAGAAATTTCGCATCGGAGGAAATGACTTGATGAAATTCATTTTGAACATCTACTATGAATAGCGTATCCAAAATATTTGGAATTGTATTACTCCCGATGCAGCAAACTTTTGCATCGTGGCGGAGGATTTTCTTTGCTATGCCTAGTAGAATTATTCCCCTAAAACCACGGATCCAGTTCGTTGGTATTACATTGATGCGAAACTCCACATGGGAATCGTAGATAATGCTGCTCGAATCGGATTCGCTTTGTATGATATTTACCAGTCCTATCCCACTAAAAACTTCTTCTATGTCGATGTTGCTAAGGTCAATGTTACCAAATAACATAACATTTGTGCACTGCGACTGTTGGGCAATTTCGACGGCATTTTTCAAAAAAATTTCATTGGGGTCTATTTGAACAAATTTAACTTTTTTACCGATATTTTTTAACGAATCTATCAGAGTAATTTTAAATGTTTCAAATGTTTCTGCCTTCTGTAGAGGTTTGGTGACCGATGGTTTTTGGAAAAAATTTACCAGGTCGGCAATAATTTTTAAAAAATTGTGCTCTTTTTTCGACACCAGCAGCACGGCGATAACGTGTACATATTCTCCCACACTTGAGAAACCGTACCTCATTCCATTTTTAGACCATCCAATGCATATTTCATAGGGAGATGAAAAGTCTAAACACAAATAGGAGATGGCAATTCTATTGCCTATGTAGGACGTATTTTCATTTTCCTTGGCTTCCAATTTCGAAACAATTTCATCAACATTTCCTCCAAGACTACTAGTCGACAATATTGCGCCCATGGCATCTTTAAAAGATGAACCGGACAATTCCACAATGGAATCATAGTTAAAATAGCGACCCAAGCTCATTTCATGTAACCTGCCTAGCAGTGAACAGAATTTCTTAAGAATTTAAAGATAAATATATCAAACAATTCTTGGGGTACCAAAACTATGATGGGTTGGTACAAGTACGGCCATTCAACGGCTGTGACCGGAGTCAGGCCCCATAAAAAAGGATTAGCAAATGGAGGGAAGCGAAGAAAGTCAGGGGTCGAAGGATGTAACCAATAGGTGAAGGAACATTTAAACAAATAAGTAGATATTTCCCAAAGTCGCGAAGGAAGTTTCAGAGGGACGAGGGAAGGGGGATGGATTACATCATCCGCGATGGATTGACATGCCGAAAAGTACAATCCTTCCGGGGCATTCCGCAACCTCCTCCGGTGGAACAAAGGGGAAGCTTTCGCCAAACTTTTACGAAAACTGGCCCGGTAAAACACGGAGGATTTTGGTGATGGGCACGAGCCATTTAAAAGTTCACGGGACGGCGATAAGCCTGAATTTCTGTGGAAATTATGAGTCCTGAGCCTGGGAAAAAGCCATGGCTTTGCCAGCTTTTCTGCCCCCACAAAGAGTAAACTTTTGCACAAAAGCGCTTGCAATAAAAAAGTTTTTTTGGTAAGTATCATACATAACAACCAAAAAAAGAATAACATGAATGGCGTTGATACCACACTAAATCATGGAGTGCACACCGGGGAAAAAATGTCCCCACTGGGCAATGGAAAACCATCGGCTGCAACGAGTTTGCATGGTTCCGGAGGCAGCCCAGATCCTTGGCCACCTGAAACGGGAGGAGCTACGACCATACCATCACATTCCCTGTCATTGAGAGACGCGGAGGCTCCTGCTCCCAGGGATGATCCACGGCAGATATTGGAAAGAGGAATTAGGAGAGCATTTT
>JAIRMM010000043.1 GCA_031258695.1 Puniceicoccales bacterium | reverse complement strand
GCTGGCGGCGGCGGTGGCGGGACAGAAAAGTTTGCAACGGATGGCGTCGTGGAGAGCAAGTGCATCAAAGAAAGCGAAAAAGTCTTTTGGGGTTCCCCAAAGGAACTCCCTGTACGGCGATGCTGTCCAATTTACTGCGGCGGATGGACGCGAAAATGCTAGAACATGTTATGTTTCCGATCGCAGCGGGTGTGTTAGCGGGCACATTGCCATGGATGGAAAGGTCATAAACGGCACCGGCCGGGGGGGCGTGCCGGCCGTTCATTTGCTCTCACTCTTCCCGACGGAAAACAGAGGTGTGACCAATCAAATGGCCATGGGGCCTGGAGAAAACGAAATCGCAACTGCACTGGGTTTGCTGGGAAATTCTGCCATGGACGGGAAAATTATCACCGGTGACGCCATCTTTAGCCAAAAAAAATTTGCACAATAATGATGCAAAAAAAAGCGAACTATCTATTCCACATCAAAGATAATCATAGAGCAGTGTCGGAGTGCTTCGCCAAATGGCCCGGCACCGAGCAAATCCCGGAGGTGAAGACGGTGCTGGAGAAGTCTGGCAAAGAGACACATAGTCTTCTCCATGGCATTTGCAGTATGTCCGAAAAGGACACCTCGCCAGTACCCCTCCTGTGCCTCTGGCGAAACTACCGAAACATGAAAAACAATCTCCGGGCAGTGCGCAGAGAAATTTCCAAACGGTTCGCCATAAAACCTTCCAGAAGTGTGACGGAACACAGCAGAGGTCATGGTCGTAGGAAAGTCAGGCCGCTGCGCCCAATGGCAGTGCCGGGGCGCCTCGCCAAATGGCCCGGCACCGAGCAAATCGCAGAGGTGAAGACGGTGCTGGAAAAGTCAGGCAAAGAGACACATAGTCTTCTCCATGGCATTTGCAGTATGTCCGAAAGAGACACCTCGCCAGCACCCCTCCCGTGCCTCTGGCGAAACCACCGAAACATGAAAAACAACCGACCTCGGCAGAGAGATGTTGCACCCGGTAAAGACCAATCGACCATTCGCCGAGGAACGTCTCCCCAGACCATGGCCGCCATGCACAATTTAATCATCTTCCTGTCACATAGCCTCGGCACCTCCCTCGTCGATTTTATTTGCCTCTGCTCCCGTTCCCATTCCATCCCTCCTAATCCTTTGATGGAGAACTAAATGGCCCTGATTCTTCCCTAGCCACTGCAATACCTACAAATAATCGCCCTTTTCTTCGTTTGGGACATTCAATTCGCTTTCTCCCCATAAGATGACTACCCATGGCAACCCCTTTCCAAATATCCCATATCCTCCACAGGATGTTATGCAACTGCTTTAGCTTACCGGATTCTCCCCCTCCAATGGTTCTTTTCTCCGCCATATGCTCTTTTTACCTTTGTTTGCTTCTTGGTTCTCACTTAAAAAGATTAGAGGTATCATAGTCGATATTTTTTTCTTTCCGGTAAAAATCAAAAATGAATTCCAATTTTTTTGAAGACGTGTTTTTTGCGGCTATATTGCGGCAATGATCTTTCCTTGCCATCTCGGTTTTCGTTCCACCCATCCCCCGCAAGTCCTGAATTTATGGGGCTTATGTCTTGGTGGGCCCTGCAGGATTCGAACCTGCGACCAAGGGATTATGAGTCCCCTGCTCTAACCACTGAGCTAAGAGCCCTCTCTATGGTACTATCGTAGGACGGCTGAAAGTATTTCTACTTCAAAAACCTTTGCCGATACTCTCCCTAACTAAACTT
This sequence comes from Puniceicoccales bacterium, assembly GCA_031258695.1. Classification (GTDB taxonomy): domain Bacteria; phylum Verrucomicrobiota; class Verrucomicrobiia; order Opitutales; family JAIRKQ01; genus JAIRKQ01. Next base: position 41,108 of record JAIRMM010000043.1, on the reverse strand, counting down.
TCTTGTTCTAAGAAGGCAAGAAAGTTTTATGGACATTTTGGCGGGTCAAAGGTAATATGATTTATCTGCCGTGGAGACTTTGAAAGGTATAAAATTGGAGGTCAAGAAGAGAATGTGGTCATTTAATTTGAAAAAAGTATTTAGATAATACCTAGCCATGGAAGCTCGGCAGCACTTTACTTCTTTCCCTTCCCTTTATTCTCCATCCTATTACGCTTTTGCTAACCAAACGGCCATGGTCAAAAAATAGAAGGAAAGCGGTCTTCCCAAAAAGGAAAAGGTCACGGCAACATCCCACTGGTTTAAAAGTTTCAGCGAACCTTAGATCGAAGACCTCGAGGAAGGCCATCAATATGTGGCAAACGGCGGCTAGGGAAAATAATCTTTAGTTTCTTCCCTTTCGTTTGGCAATGCCGGATGCCAAACTTTTATGCTTACTTTTTTCTCTTTTTAACAGAAGAACATCCCTCTTTTCTCTTTTGAAAAGACTCCCCAGCATCCAACCATTCAAACGGTTCTAACCTAGCAACCGGTAAGCTATCCGACATTGCCAATAAAAAATATCATGTGTGTTGCGATTGAAGGACAATGGGTGGACCGGTAGGGTAAATTGTCGAGGGAATGAATTTTTGAAAAAATGGAAAAATTTTTTAAGAAAGCTTTACTGCCACTGGTATGCTCTGTGGCTTTGATTAATTTATGTGGATGCAATTCCATGGTTAAACCCCACAGGGAACGGTTGGAACGCATTTACCGGGCCCATGATGGGATCGTAGGAATTTCAAAAAAACTACAGGACATAGAGCAAACGATGCTATATGTGGGACGAATTAAAGATGGCCCGTTGGCCGATGCTGCCCTTGATGTCGCCATTGCCATACACGGAGAGCCCGACGATTTCGAAAAAAAATATGCGGAAAATATAACCATGGAATCCATAGCTTCGGCGAAAGTCTACGCCATAGACTTGGTAAAACAAAAGGCGGCCTTGGAATCCTTTGCCCGCAAAGAAAAAAAGAAAACCATCGAGGAGACACACGCCATGTATGCCCAAGAAATTCAGTACAACTTTCTAAAGCGGATAGCATCGACATGCACCGTCGCGGTGATTTGTGTCATTGCCGCTTACTTCTTCACGAGAAGGTTTTTCTAGGTTTTATTTTTCCAGGATGGTTTTTGGAACATTTGTAGTAGGATGTATGGCAGGAAACCGAGAACCATGTTGATGGTCAGAATGGTGAAAAAATATGCAGATTTATTTTGAATATTTATGTCACTGGGTGGGAAAAAACCTATTCCATAGAACAATGTGCATACGATTAATCCTGTGCCGGCGACTACACATGTGCCAAATTTTCCAAACGGGATTTTGTAGGAACACACCATGGCGGGGTATCGAAATTTTAGGACCATCGCCGCTAGAAACATTATCACGTACATCAACAGTAAGAATTGTGTAGTGGCAACGGTCAACATTGTGAATGCGGTATTTATTGACTCGGCAAATATGAACAGGATGGATAGGAATGATGAGATGATTGCCTGGGCAAACATTATGTTCGTCGGCATATGGCGACGGTTTAGCCCATGGAACCACTTCGGCAAATCTCCGTTGTATGTTGTCGCGTGGAGCGCCCGGGGAGGGCCCGATACCCACGCACAGAACCATGCAATCGACCCCATTATCATGGAACATGAGAGTAGGGGCATGACCCACGGCATTTTGACTTCCGCAAAAAATGCTGCCAATACCTGCATCGCTCCTCCATTCATTGTAATTTCATTGGCAGGAATCACAATGGCTATGGCCAACGAACCCAGTAGGCAAACGGTCAAAATTAGAAAGGAAGATATGAATATGGCCCGTGGGTACTTTTCCTGGGGACGGTCAACGTCTTGAATATGATTGGCTGACATCTCGAGACCGGCAAAACCGAGCAAAACTCCGAGAAACAGTGAGACATTGGCCGCACTGGACAGATTGGGGATGAGGGAGGCGACTGAAAATTTTATCTGGGACTGCCTGCCGGATAGCAACCAGAATATTCCAATTCCGACCATTAGGGCGACGGGAATGAAAGTCCCAACAATGCCACCGATTGCACTGATACGTCCAGTCAGGGTGACCCCTCGCAGTGTTAAAAATGTTCCAACCCAAATGACAATGAGTATGGTCGAAAGCGTAAATACCCTATTGTTTACCAGTTGGGGAAATATTCCATAGGCCATCGTGCTGGCGATGAATGACAGGGCCATGGGGAAACATATGAAGTTATTGGCATTTTGTAGCCATACCGCCAAAAAGCCAACGCGGGGGCCAAAAGCCTGGGAAACCCAACTGTAAATTCCACCGTTTCCCAAATCGCCCGATGCCAACTCAGCGGATACCAATGCACAGGGAATTAGAAAACAAAAAACTGCAATGGAATAGAAAAATAACATGGACAGTCCATAGGGGGCTATGGATGGCAAAGTCCTAACATTGGCAATGGCTGCAAAGTTGATCATTACCAAAGAAAATACCCCTATGCGTTGTTCAGTAGTCATGCATTCTTTCACGGAGACAAGAATGATAATTTAAAGTCTGGCAAGTATTTTATGGGGAATAGGCGGGTAGATTTGTGCCTCTAAAGAACATATCATGGCCTATATTCGTTCATCCGAAGAGACGCAACACCATGAACATTATTCCCCTTGAAGCACAAACGGTTGTGTGACAACTCCATTCCTGTTTTCAGAATTGGATATGGAGTTGAACCCATCGGTAATTAGGTTAAGGCCGGAGGCCAGGAGAAGTATTAATAAAACTTCCATGTTCTCTCCATGGGTAGCTGCTTTTTTAAAGGAAACCTCTAGGAAGACATACTTTTGCGTAATTTTCTTAATTTTTCCATGTTCTCTCCGTAGGTGGTTGCATTTTTTTGCAAAGAAATATAATTAGAGGCAATATCTAGGAGGGTATTCCTATTCGCAATTTTCCTAAAAGACCGTTTGGTAATTTCATTCTCATAATTGCCCCAGAAAAAGGTTTTTAGCCGAATAAAAAATCTTTCGAAATAACCAACCCTATATCTCCCCGCCTTGAGCTCAATGGTTAGATCTGCGAGGTCAACCAGCCTAAAAGACGGCATGGGATTCGGTATAATTATCGCCAGGTCAGGCGTAGGTATAGGGTGCGCCTTCAAAGAACGGATGTTTAGTTTGAAATTAAAATCTTGGGTGAGAGACTTGATAAGTGCTCGTTCCATAGAACGATAGGGAATCCCTCCGGTCGGGCAATGTCGACATTGTATACCTTGCCGACATTGTCGACATCGCTGGCATCGTAGACCTTGCCGACATTGTCGACATCGTACTGCAGGAGTAGGGCTCATAGGTCCCCCAAAACTCACTTGTTGATTTGTGTTCATATATTTCCCTGGTTTGTTGTGTATACAACAAACCTTTGCTTTTTTTGGTAAAAATGTCAATTTTTTTAAAAAAATCTTTAAAAAATTTTACACCATTTACTTTTCCACACCGCGTCAAAATAATGGGGCTATCCCGAAATCGATGCTGTCGATTGCTAGGATCGCTTTTTTCACCTCTCTGAAACTAGCATATATCTATAACTTGGCCCGTATAATCCTGGAGTAATGTGTGGAGAGATTTTTCTGCTACGAGTTGTGGGGATAGCAGAGTTGTGGGAGGTTCCTCTCCAAAATTTGACAGGCGCATGGGTGTGGCCGTCCTTGCCGGGTTCATCATGTTTATGCGAATGCCGTCCGAAATCCACTCCTCCGACAGTGCTTGGCCCAAATTAACGATGGCAGCTTTCGTCGAAGAATAAATGGCATAGGAAGCTCGACCTCGGGTATGGGAGCTGGACGTAAAAAATAGCAGCGCCCCCTTGGATCGTTTGAGATAGTCATAGGACGCACGGGCAACATTTATGCACCCAAAGTAATTGGTCTCAACCTCATCGCGAATCTCAGCCATGGGTTTGTCATTCAAATTTCCAAGTTTTAAGATTCCCGCACTGTTTATGACAAAATTTATACACTTCTCCCGGGAGTAAACTTCCCCTAATGTCCGTTGGATGGACGCTATATTCCGCACATCAACCCCGTTTGCCCTGGAAAAGCCGTATGTTTTTGCCCCATATTGCCGTGCCAAATCGGCGATTGCCTTGCCAATGCCACTGCTACTTCCAAAAATTACCAGTACCCCGTTTGCCAGCTGCCTCAGGTCGGCGTCGGGCAAAGACAGGTGTTTTATTTGGAATAGCTTGTCGGCAATGAAGAGATCAATGGGATGGGTGATTTTGATATTTCCCTCTTCACCCTGAACGACATGGATTTCAGCGAGATTGAACGCTTTCACCAATCCACAATCGTCGGTAAATTTCACGGTGGACGAGGCGGCTAGGGAATGGGCACGTTTTATTATGCCCAATTTGAATGCCTGTGGGGTTTGTCCCCTCATAAGCAGCTGGCGGGGAGGGACGTCTTCGACCGTCATGGCATCGCTAACCCCTAGGATTGTGTCAGCCGTTGGAATGGCAACATCTACGGCATCATATCTGTCAAGGGCGGCGACGCACTCGTTGATTATTCGGTCAGAAATCAGGGGACGGACGGCATCGTGGATCAAAACTTTCGATTCTCCATCGGCAATGGAATTAACACCAATGGAGGAACTAATTTGCCGTGTCTCTCCGCCAACCAAAATTTTACCGATTTTTTTAAAACCATTTTCATCCAAGATTTTTTTGCAAAGATCGACGAACTGCCCATTCACGACTATAATTATTTCATCGATGGAGCCATTGTGCTCGAAAACACCGACGGAATGTTCCAAAATTGTCCTGCCGGAGATCTTTAAAAATTGCTTGGGCAAATCACTTCCAATGCGTTCACCGATGCCAGATGCTAGCAATATTGCATAGGTTTTCATGGAATTTTTAACTCTTTCCGTAAATGGTCAAATACGCATTTGCTGGCGGTTTCATCGGATACCAATTTCAATTTTGCCAGCCGTTCCAGCCGCTGGGGAGCCATAAAATCGTCCCCATCTATCATTACCCGTGAAAATAATTTTTCCAGCTCGGCATTGCCGTGAATTTGATAGTATGTGCCAATGATGTCTTTGCCGAAGTCGTTAAAGTCCTCTGCTTGTCCTTCTCTTCTTAGGTGAAACAGTGGCTTACCGCTCGGGAAATAGTCCGCCAAGAAGGAAATGCAGTCGGTTATTAGGCAATCCGAGGTCTTAAACAAATCGAAATAATCTCCTTCCCCAACGATCGTTCCATATTTTTCCCATGCGGCATAGTATTCATCGAGTTCCTGTTGTGTCATAATGCCATTCGCGACAACACTGTAATCAAAATTTGGATGTGGTTTTATCGCCCACGTGGTTTGGGGATACATGCTGGCCAAATTTAAAATAAGCTGCCCATTTTGCGGAAATGTTGCAACCCGATGTTGCATCGTGAATGTATAATGCGGTGCATAGATTATCCTTTTTTTAGTCGGAGATATATCTTTCCAAAAGTCCATGCTGGGTACTTTTTTTGAAAAATATTTATCCAAATGCAAGCTGCCGGAACTTACGCAATTGTCGGCTTTAAACCTATCTTTATAGGACTCCAAGTGCCATGGCGATTCCACAAAATATTTCCACAAAAACCGATGAAATAATTCCAAATAGTCGCATTCGCTCCGCAGCATGTGGAAACAATAGGGTGTGTAGCATGTTAGGGCAAAATTTGCAACCTCAGCTACGCTTTGGGTGTGTTCAATATCCCACGGCTGTTCGTAGAAAACGACGTCGGGATTGAAAATTTTTAAATCCAAGAATTTATTGTCCATACTATCGTAGGCACATTCCACGTGCCCATCGGCGTTTTTAAAAAATGAAAGGGTTGCATTAAATTCTTCGGTGGTGTCGTAGCATGTTATTCTTTTTGTCACCAATATCAATGGTTCAAAATGATTACTATTTTCAAACAAATCGTAGAGGGTGCCCCCGTGCCATTTCGACGCTTCATTGACTAAAAATGCAATGCGTATTTTCCGATGTTGTGCAGCTTTTTGCAAACTTTGTAGATGCTGTTTGTAGAAATTACCTATGGTTTTTCTAGTTTTGATAAGCCCGAGGCGCTTGGTCCACGGAATGTGGTTTATCTTTTTAAACATCCTAGCTTTCTCCGCATTTTTTCTCCTTTTTCTCCTTTGGATGAAAAATTGGCGGATATTTTTATAAAATTTTTGCAGAAAATTATCATGGCCGTCTGCTTTTTTTATGCCTTTTAGAATGTCATCAACCGTCCGCATTTTCATACAAAACAAAATGGGAATAAAATGAAAAAACGATGCTTCTCAAATAATTATTTTGCCCAGTATATTCTGCAGGAAAGAGGGGGTAAAATCAGCCTATTGTCCACTATTTCGTCGAAAATTGTCCGGTCATAGTGGAAAAATTGTTCTCCATCGGCCAACGTTGTACATTGCTGTAAATCCACTCCCCTAAGATCTATGGTGGTTTCGCTGGGGTGTGGGTTTACGGCGAAAATCAGTTGGCCATCTCCAAACGTATTATCCGCGTTATACACAATTGCGCATGCAGAATTTGTGGTCGATGGCAAAAAACGAAAATATGTCTTATTGGGAACCTGGGAAAGGCGCAGAATCGCACCGCGCTTAGACAATCTAAGCTTTATTAGATTTTTAAAATAGTCGTGGGTGGAGCGATGGACGCCCAATAGTTTATAGTCGAGGGCATTCAAATCTCCCCGATTATAGGTATTGCTCACGCCATGTTTGGAAAACAAAAAATCTTGTCCCGCCGTTAGCATGGGGATTCCAATTGACATCATAAGTATGGAGAAAGCCAATTGCGTGCGCCGCAGATCATTGTCTGTCGGCGCACTACCGTCATGATGTGGATTTTCCGTTATGTTATCCATCCAGCCCCGATCATCGTGTGAAGCTACATAATTTACACTCTGACTGGGAAATGTTGATCGAAAATCTAGGCCGCCACATAAAAAATATCTTAAACCATCCGAGTTTCCGTTTCCGCACACATAATTTTTTACGAATTCCCTATACTCATCATTCCAAACGGAATATGGAAGATGCCGCATAGAAACTCCGATGTTGCCGCGAAAACTCCATGGTTCTGCTATTAGAATAATTGATTTTTTTATGCATTTCAATCTTTTTTGTAAAATATTTAAAAAATCCATGCCCAATAGCTCGGCCAAATCAAACCTAAACCCATCCACGTTATAGGTTCTGACCAGGTGCTCTAGGCTATCCATTATCAACCTACGCGCCATGGGATTTTCCGTTCGAAAATCGTTACCGCAACCGCTAAAATTTAAAAATTCCCCATTTTTGCCATGCCTGAAGTAATATTTCCCATCGATATTTTGTAGATGGTTCGAATCCCCGAAGTGGTTATATACCACGTCCAAAATAACGGCGATGCCAGCCTCATGGAAACTGCGTACCATTCCCTTTAAATCTCGAATTTGTGTAGCATTGGCGGCATCATCGGCATAGGCACTCGATGGGCAAAACCAATTGGCAGGCATATATCCCCAATGATATTCCTCCTTTGCTGCGTAATCAAATTCTTGTATGGGTTGCAATTCCACGCAATTTATCCCCAGTTCGCGCAAATAACAATTTTCTTCGGCTAAATATTTTGTCAGTCCGGAGAAATTTAACCTTTCTTCGGCAGATAAATCCACGGGAGCGCGTGCGAGTAAATCTCGCAAATGGGCCTCTAGAATTACCAGATCCTTTGGGTCAGGAGTTACAAAACCATCTTCCGACGTTTTGGTAGACCCATTGGATGTAACAATGCCGGGCCCCCTGCTCGATAGGGCTGCTTTTGCGTAGGGATCAAGGATCATGGGAGAATTGTCCCAATTGTCATTTTCCCCTGATAAAATCTGGTAATAATAGTAGTAGCCATCCAAGCATTTATGAATTTCGCCATGCCAAATGCCAGTGTTCGATTGTTGCAAAGAATAATATTCCGGCTGGGTGGCTTCCTTGGTGAAAATTGCAACCCTCACAGCGGTAGCCCGTGGAGCAAAAATTCTAAAACCTGTGGTATTTTTGCCCACAATCGCTCCGAGGGGGATGTCATCATCCAGCGATGATATCCAAACGGAAAAATCCACATCTAGGACGCAATCGTTGGAGAGTTGAACAATCAGGGAATCACCCAACGCAACGTTTGAAGTTAGGTGATATTGTAGAACGTTATTGCCCGTTATGCGGGGATCAAAGACAAAATTTAGGGAACCTATTTCAGATGTTTGTACATTGGGCGTGTTGCCATCGGGACCATACCAATCCCCCGCAGAGGAAATGAATTGAAAAGGAAATGGATCGTTCAGCAAAAACCTATTGATTCTTATCCCCAACAACCTTTTTCCGCACACATCCATCCCATGGAGTTGCCATTGGCTTCCCTTGTTTGCATTTTCCCACTTCGACATTTCACAGGCCAGGAAAATTTTCTGGTGTGCCGGTAGATGGCTAGCACATCTTTCAGGAAAAACAAAGACAATATCATTTCCCTGCGAAAAATAGCAATGCCCATTGGCAAAGCTTGCATCATCGAACGTCGTCTCCTGAAAACCTACGATGTTTTGTTCGTTTTGTAGAATTCTTTCTATGGACGGAACGACATCGATGGCTTTGTCCAGATCGATACCATGTTCAATCCGTAGGGTACAATTATCTATCAAATGGGCTTGTGGTTTCAACGTCGATGAAATTTATCCATATGGGAACGGATATGTTAACTTAAACAGTGGGGCACATTACATAACATATACCCCGCCATTGACCCTAGGTAACGGCGTTTGTGGCTCCCATGATGGACTGTACCATTCCCAGGGCAAGCAATCCAACGAGGGCAAAGGCAAACATCATGGCCCCAGCTGAAACGGACACCGTCAATTTCTTCAGGGTAGACTGTAACTTTTCCTCATACATTTTATGAATATCCTTAAATGATGATGCGAGGTCTCCTGTCTTTTCTCCAATCGCCAGGAGGTCACATTGTTCACCGTCTATGATATTGTGTTTTTCGAATGACGTACAGACGCTGCAACCATCCAATATGTCTGTTTTGGCACGTATAAATCGTTCCAAAAGAACCTCATTATTGATAGAGGTTTGCGCTAATTTCAACGCTTCGGATGTGTTGACCCCATTCGATAGAAGTGTTGCCATTAGTTTTGATAGGTTTGTTTTCATGAATAATGGTATTGTTATGGAGAATGGTATCATTTTTAATATTAATTGGTCAGTTTTACGCCGTCCCGCATTGGTTTGTCTTATTTTCGGTATGGTCATAATAATAGCAATGATGCACCCTATTGCCGGTAGCAGCAAATAGGTAAACCATTGGGCTAGGGATTTTAAAAACTGTGCCATGGGAGGAAGAGTTCCGCCGAGTTCTGTTATAAAACTTTCCATTTTGGGCATCAGAACGAACACAAACAGCAACATTACAGCCACGGTAAAAGTTACCATAAATGAAGGATATACAAGGGATGAAATCATCTTTTTTCTGAGTTCATTTTTGGACTTCAATAAATCGACCACATCTTCTAGGACGGTTGCCAGACTTCCACTCGATTCTCCCACCAAAATGATGCTGTATACGCTGCTATCCATCTTCAGATTTAAGCTTTTTATGGCGTCCGAAAAGGATTGTCCCCCCGAAATATCCTGGGACAATTTATCGGTTAAAAATTTTTCCGCTGGATTTACGGTTCTCTTGTTGATGATAGATATCGCGTCGGACAGTGTTATCCTCGCGGAAAGCATTTTGTATAATTTTTCAAAAAAGAACAGCAGGACCTTACCCGTCACAGCCGTCGATGTCTGTTTTCTTTTGAATAGCTGTCGGGCAGCGCTTCGATTGGCCATTTCCGCTGTGATGGAAATTAATTGTAAGTTCTGCAGTTTTATCAGTTTGACAGCCTCTTGCTGATTCGCTGCTGTTATGGTGGAATTTACAATCTCCCCCGTACTCTTAAAAGCTTTAAAAATAAAATTCACAACTCAAATAATATGTAAAAACATCGGGATTGCAACAAATATGTGTAAAAATTCGACCTTTCCATACATTTAATGCAAATGGTACCCACACTCTCATCCACTTCAGTCTTCTAGCCCATGGAATACGTTTTTGCGCTGATCCGCTTTGCATGGAGCTAATCGGGGTAATCGCTTTGACCTTGCCCAGGACAAAAAGGAAATGTCGTTTTCTCACTAAAAATATTACCGTTTGCCGGTGAAAATATTTAAACAATCTCCCAACGCTATCGCTGCCTTGTCTATTTCTTGCTTTGTGTTGTACAGACATAGCGAAATTCTGGCGGTACCGGAAACTCCCAAAATCTGCATTAGCGGCTGGGCACAGTGAGTTCCAGCCCGTATGGCTATGCCTCGACTACCCAAATGGGTGGCAACGTCGTGGGCATGTACATCACCTAAATTAAAAGAAAAAACCCCCGATTGGTTTTTAGAAGTTCCGCAGACTTTTATGCTGGGAACGCTTCGTATTTTCCCACCGGCATATTGTACTAATTCGGAAAAATATGCCCTGGCAGATTTCCAATCTATTTCTTTTAAAAAATCTATGGCAGCCCCCAAGCCCAGTACGGCAGCAATGTCCGGCGTTCCCGCTTCAAACTTTGTTGGCGGCAGCTTAAAACTGCTACCCTCAAAGTGTACCTTGTTCACAATATTCCCCCCCAGGTGATAGGGAAGCATGTCTTGCAATAGGTCATATTTTCCAAATAAAAATCCGCTACCCGTCGGCCCAAATCCTTTGTGCCCCGAACATGCAAAAAAGTCACAATCAATCTCGTCCAAATTGATCTTTTCTGAAGCCAGGGAACAGGCCCCGTCGACCAATATCTTCGCCCCATGGGCATGGGCAATGGTACTCAATGCCCTAATATCGTTGATGCTGCCAAGTACATTGCTAATGTGTTGGATGGCAACAAACTTTGTTCGTTTGGAAAACAAATACCCGTACTGTCCAATGTCGATGGTATAATCTGCATCTAGCGGAATAATCCTACGCCTAACTCCAATTTCTTGTTCTAAAACCTGCCATGGCAGATAGTTTGCGTGGTGTTCCGCTGCCCCAACGAGGATCTCATCCCCGGCCGTCAAAAATTTTCTTCCATAGCTATGGGCGACTAGATTTATGGCCTCCGTAGCACCCCGAACAAATATTATTTCATTGGGATTGTTTACGCCGAAATATTCGGCAACGCCAAGGCGCACCTGTTCATATTCATTGGTTGCCCTTTCGCTAAGCTCATACATTCCCCGATGCACGTTGGAATTGTAGGTTGAATAAAAATCGACGGTTTTATCGATGACGGATTGGGGTTTTTGGGTCGTTGCCGAATTATCCAAATAAACCAGTGGATTCCCATTTCTAAGGGGTTTGCCAAGAATCGGGAACTGTTTTCGAAATTTTTCAATGGAGAACTCATGGCCCATGTTTCGCAACAACATAAGTAAGGGTATATTTTTTTGAAGCAAATTATTTTCCAGAAACAGCGTGATCCAAGGCCAGAAGCTAGGGGTTTTGAAAAAACAAATGACACATGTGAAATGGGCCACCTTAGGCAAAACTTCCCCAAGGATAATTTTTAAAAGAACATTCGGTAATACGAAATGCAAAATAGAGAGCTTAGGTTGACAGCAATGACGGATACGCAAATGGCAAAATAAGCGGATTCGGGGAGCGGAAATGGGAAAGTTTTTCCCGGGAGAAATTTTTAAATTTTTTCACAATGTTTTTATGGTCGACCTTTTTGGGGAAAACCTTTCCCATGGGGATCATTTACCGCAACAAAAGTATTGGCATTTTTATAAAAATACTTTTGAAGAATTTAAATGAGAAATTTTGTGAGAAGTTTGGCGAGTGTTTTGATGGTTGCATTTGCCGGATTATTATCCCCCAAAGAAGCTTGTGCAAATGATGTGGCATGTGCTCTCAAGATGCGGGCTTTCGGTGAAATAGAACCCCGTGTGCGTGCGGCTACAGTTGAGATAGTTGGTGAGCAATGGGCAAAGAAGTATGTTTTTCCAGTTTTTGATTTTTTCTTTTCCGAGGAATGTGGACTTTCAAAAAAAGATAATATGGGACTATATGTCATCTATGTCCCATCCGAAATGAATACTTCCAATCCTTCAATCTCCCAAGAAAAGCAAGAACATCAGTTATCCTCCGCCATTGATGGCTATGAATTTGTTTGCGTTTTTAAGACTCGCCCGAATGCCCCCATTAAGGTCATTAAAAATATAATAGCGAATGCTGGGATGGAGTTAAAGGAAGTTAATGGATGGATGTTGGCATCGAAAAATAGACAGTTGCTGGAAGACTCGGCGCTAGTTGAGTCGCTACTCACAGATATTAAAAACAAAATAAAGGATGATTTGGTCTACGAAGTGATCCGGAGCGCGTGCGAGAAATTGCTCGAAAGAGAAAAAAGACTTCCTGACAAGTTATTGGAGGATTTAATACGGACAATCGAAGCAAAACTCGGGTATAGTTTATATCCCTGGGAGAAATTTTCGATGTCATTGCGATGCGATGCGCTAAATGTATATTTTACCGAAATTGGGCAGACAGAGAAGGGGAGCATTACCGCAAAGCGTGTAAACAGCCTTCCCAAAGGGAAAACATATCTCTATGATCTTATTCCCCCAAAAAACGTCGTTGCAAGGATAAATGCCTGTGTCAATGTCTCTAAGGAAGATGTTTTAACCGGTATTGAGCTTGCTGATATTATCCAAAATTGGATTCAATCTATTTACAAAAATCTCACAAAGGATTGTCTTTGCGAGGGATGTGGTGCAGAATGTGTATGCAAGGATAGCAGTGAATGTGCTTCAAACGAAGATGCTTCAAAACTTGCACTGGAAAAGAAATGTGAATCGGACATGGACTGCAATTTCGAGGCCTTGGTTGATGTCTCGGTCGAGGTTTTGGAATTGGTGAAATTACTCTCACGGCATATGACCGGGGATTCATACTTTGCCATAACAAAATTCTCGGAATTCTGCACTTTTTACGGACTGCAAAATGACATATTTACCGAAGAACCATGGGAAAAAGATTTCCACGACACAATTGCGAAATTTTCCCATTTGCAGGTTAAGAAAATGGAAGATTATGGCAAATTCGAGATCTATGAAGTTGTGATAGAAATTCCAGAGGTGATAAAAACCCTGGAAAAGCTCGGTCGCAGAAATTTTTTAGCAATCGATGGCGGAATGTGCATCGGTGCATTTTACGCAGAAAGCGTTGAAAAAATGCGGAATCTGATCGATTTATACAACGGAAGAGGAGAACCAAATGCCATTTCTTTCGAAGATGATGTAATAGCCAAGGGTGCATTTGATCTCGGGCAGATTGTAAACATGATCGATCCATCAAAGAGCTTTGCCAACGCCAATCTCGGAATAGAGTTTGTTGAGTATGCGAAAAACGATACTTACATAGTCAAAGCAAAGGTGCGCAACTCGGAAATTAGAAATTTTATTGATGTCATAAAAGGTATTTACGAGGAGGATTCGTGTACCATTAAAAAATGATATTGGTGCTGCTACAATTCATCCAATACTAGGTTGATTTAAATGCGATAATAGCGATTGTGGAAGATGGCGACGGGCACCGGTTCTTATGGGTTCTAATGCCTAGAGAATGGGAGGATGGCATTAAAATGTAAAATGGTGCCCCGTTGGATAATTTATTTCCAAGAATAATCTTTCAAAAAAAACATAGGCCAATATGTAGTACACACAATGCGAGATTTTATCACTGTAGCCATCGATGGGGCTGCGGCCTCAGGGAAAACCTCAACGGCGCGGCGAATAGCCGACAGGTACGAATTTTTGGTGGCGTCGACGGGTTCCTATTATCGGGCAGTCGCACTAAAAATGATGACCTCCGACATAAACAGCGACGACGTTTCGGCCATTCAACATTTCCTTGGGGAAATCGTCCTTGGGTCGGAAATTATTGGAAATGTTTTAAACATAACCATCGACGGCAAAAGTTTTGAAGAAAAAGAATTGCGAATCCAGCAGGTAAACAAAAATGTCGCTTCCTACGCCACCATTCCCGAGGTTAGGCAACGCCTATTGCCATACCAGAGATCGCAGGTTAGCGAAGCCCGTACCAATGGATTTCGGGGATTAATCATGGAGGGTAGGGACATAACAAGCGTAATTTTGCCAGACGCGGACCTACGGTTTTTCTTGGAAGCCAGTGCGCAGGAACGTTTATTCCGTAGGGAAAATGACTGGGAACATGATTACATTGCCGAACGCGATAAAATTGACATTGGGAGAACCATACGGCAAGACGGTGTCCATAGAATTGATACGGGCATCAATGGCTTGGATGTCGTTGTGGCAATGATTTCCGCTGAAATAGACAAGATTTTGTCCGCCTAGTCTTCGCCGGAGCAGCGGTTGTTTCGTGGAAAGTGGGAATTTGGACGATCCGGAGAGCATCATGGGCGAAACATCGAAGCTAAAGACCACTTTTAGAGAATTTGGAAGCTTTCCCGGGCGAAATGGTCCATCACTTGACCGTGATGATAAAAATGGCAGAAACTACGATGTTGCAAAGGGCAATGTAAACCGCTGCACTGGCGGTGTCTTTGGCTTTCTTGGCGAGGGGAAATTTCTTATTCTGGGATGAAAAATTTACGACGGATTCGACGGCAGTATTTAAGCATTCGGCAATTAGTAATATGAAGAAATCGACGACTAGGAGAAAAAACTTCCAACTCCAGCCAAGAAACCAAAAACAAATCGGCAAAATCACTATTCCGCATACGAGTTCCACCCGAAATGGTCGTTCGTGGCGCATGAAACGCATGCCACTGATGGAATAGCTCAACGGATTAACAATATACCGCCATAGGAAAATTACACATAGCCTAAATAATCTTCTGGAAATTTTCCTTTGCATGCTAAAAATTTTCGTTAATCCCTTTATTTTGAAAAGAAATTTAGAAAATTAGGCTGCCGATGCAACAGAAAAATGGTCAAGAAAAATATTGGAAGACGTTGTTGTGTAAATTTGCAGTTTTGTTTGTGATTTTTTCCGGTGCACGATTTTTGTTTTTTTGCGGTAACTACAAAATATTTGCAGGTCAGCATCCGTGGCTCATTTTTAAAGCCTTCGCGGTGGGAATAAGATTCGATTTGGCAACCATTGCGATTTTTAACCTGCCGATTTGGGGATTTTGGTCATTGCCTCTCAGACTTCGTTCTTGGAAAATTTTCAATGCCATCGCGACGGGTTGGTTTCTTGTAGCCAATTTCCTAGCCTTGCTGGTCAATGTTATAGATGCAAAATATTTTTCTTTTACGTTTAAAAGAATGTCCGGAGAAATATTTGGAGAATCCGTATTGTTGGGCGAAGATCCATACATATACGTCCACATGTTGGCAGAGTACTGGTATATCGTTGTGGGAGGCCTGGCATTAGCATATGCTTTGGTATTCGCAGCATTTAAATTTAGTCTAACAAATAAAACCGATGGAATTAGAAAACGGGATTTCGCCTATTTCTTTGTTTCCATGGTACTATTAATCGTATGCGTCCGCGGAGGTTTGCAGCATAAACCATTAAAACCAGCAGATGCTAATATTTATGCACCCAACATACAAACGGTATGTTTGGTAAACAATTCGGCATTTAACATTTTTCACACAAGGAAGAGGGCAAATCTACCACGGTACGACTATTTTGCCGATGACGACGATAGGTTATCGAAAATATCTCCCAAACATGGACCTGGAAAATTTTGTGATACGTGCACAGATTTCCAGGGGAAAAATGTATTTATAATTATCCTAGAGAGTTTTTCAGCGGAATACGTTGGAGCGCTTGATAGGGAATTCAAGGATTTACCAGACACGACATTCACTCCATTTTTGGATTCCCTCATAGAAAGAAGCTATATTTTTGACGGATTTGCAAATGGGACAGTATCCATAGAGGGATTGACGTCCATGATATTAAGCATTCCTCCTCTGCTCGACATTCCATACATAATCAGTGCATATTCTGAAAATGTTGTAAACTCATTGGCATCTATCCTGGGGAAGGATGGGTACAAAACACTGTTTTTCTACGGTGGAAAAAGAAATTCTTGTAACTTTGGGAACCTGGTAAGCAAGGCGCAATTTGATGAACACTACTACCAGTACGACTATGACGGCCCTAGTTCAAACATTGACGGCTGGGGCGTATACGACGATGAGTTTTTTCAGTTTGTCGCAAGGAAGGTGGATAAAACAAAGACTCCCTTTTGCTCCGTTTTGTTTTCATTATCCTCCCACCATCCATACCTGTATCCCCAACGGTTGCATGGAAAATTTCCGAAGGGCAGTGAAAAGCTACAAGAACTCATAGCCTACACGGACTATTCCTTGCAAAAGCTTTTCGAAACGGTGGAGCAAATGGATTGGTACAAAAACACGATATTTGTCCTGGTAGCCGATCACATAGCTAGCCCCCGGCAAAAATATTACCAAAATACCCTGGGAGGCTACTCGATTCCGATAATATTTTTCGACCCGAATGGTAAATTAATTGAAAAATCCAATGAAGTTGCACAGCAGATCGATGTTATGCCATCAATTTTGGATCTGGTTGGAAGCAAACACAATTATTTTTCATTTGGTTCTAGCCTGTTTGACCGGAACGCTCCAAGATTCGCCATAAGCCGCAAAGATGGAATTTATCAGCTGATAACGAAAGATTTTGTTTGTAAGTTCGACGGTGAAAATGTTATCGGTCTTTACCGAAGGTCAGACTTTCTTCTGGAAAACAACCTGGTGGAAGATCCGGAATATTTTGCAGAGAAGAAAAATTTACAAGATTTTACCAAAGCATTCTTGCAACAATATGGCAAAAGCCTTAGAAACAATGACATGGTCGTTGGCGATTGACAATCATGGACAAAAACGTTCCAAGTGCAAGAAAGCCGTTTATCGCTCCATGGTCGATGTTTATAATTTCCTTTGTATTCATAGTATTCGTCCTGTGGCTTTCCCGCATTTCTCTCATTGCGTCTTTTACAGATTTGTTGGAAGGAGTGACCGCCTATAACCTATCAATGTTTGTGCGGAGAGCATGGCAATTTGATTGCCGTATCGGGGGAATGCTGATTTTTCCGTTTTTTGTCATTTCTTTATTTTTTTGTAAATCGGAAACGTTGCAAAAAAAATTATCAAAAATTTTTAAATTCACCGTTTCGTTGTTCGCGTGTATGACGGTTATCCTAGCCCTAATCGAGATTGGATATTTTAAAGAATACAATGACAGATTTAATTTTTGGGTTTTTAATTTTCTATTCGATGACCAAAAAGCAATTCTATCGACGATTGGGAAAAGCTACAATCTATTGGGCCTATCGGCGATCGTAGTACTCGTATCCGTCGGTTTGATATTTTTTTATCGAAAATTGGTTTCGAAGGTCACCCTGGAAAAACATGGGAGTGGGTTGGCCATGTCAGTTTTCGCCCTGTTGATGGGCATATTTCTCTTGGTCGCAGCCCGTGGTTCCGCGTCCAGACGCCCCCTCCAACAAATCGACGTTGCCATAACGGGCAATAAATTTCTTAACAAATGCGTGCCCAATGCATACTATGCCTTGTATTTTGCGGGGAAGGATTTTCTACATTCGAATGATAGCGGGTGCATACAAAAATTATGTTCCCGTGAACATGTGCAAGCGGCGTTGATGCTTTTGGGATCTCCGACCGATGACGTGGACAAGTTTATCACCCGCACTGCAAATGGTGCAAAATTATCCAGGAAGCCAAAACATATTTTTTTGATAGTTATGGAAAGCCAGGATAATTGGCCATTTCTACCCGAAAACGCCAAATTGAACCTGTGCCCGAATATTGCGAGACTAGCAAAGGAGGGCCTATATTTCAAAAATTTTGTCCCCACCGGACAGGGGACAATGTCTGCCATAGCCGTACAAATGTGCAATTATCCCAACATGGGTTTTCTAATCAATTGTTCAGAAAATGGGCTAAAAAATTGCGAACTATCCGTGGGGACCCTATTCCAAAGGTTGGGCTATGGAACAAATTTTTACTATGCCGGCTATTTGAGCTGGCAACGGGTGGACCGATTTGCACCGATACATGGCTTTCAGCATTGCTATGGCGGAGACGTAATGGGAACCTATGAAGGAAATGAATGGGGGGTGAACGACAAGGATCTCTTTGCATTTATAGAAAGGAACTTTTCTCCAGCCAGGGATAGTTTTAACCTGATTTTGACGGCTTCCAACCATCCTCCCTACAGCGTTGATCTGGTCGCCGAAGGTGTTCCTCTGGAACATATCGCTAGGTTTGTCGATGGTCAAAAAAAAGTAAAATATCTCGGCCATGCCTGGTATGCGGATAGGTGTGTGGGGAACTTCATAGGGGCCATTGAAAAACTTACCGACGACGCCATATTCGTGATAACCGGTGACCACTTTTCACGAAAACACCCCAGGTCTCAATTTTCTCTGTTCGACGAATGGACTGTCCCCCTAATCATATGTGGAAAGAACTTTAATGGGGAGTTGAAAAGATATTCAACCCGTGCCGGTAGCCAGGTCGATATTGTTCGGACCATAGTTGAATTGGTGGCGGAGAAAGATTTCGGGTATGCAAGTTTCGGCAGGGATCTGTTATCCGACGGCGAGATTTGCGAAGGTTATTGCACGGGAGTCACCATAACCGACGAATACATTGTGACCAATGATAATAAAAATATTGGGATGATTTCGGACAGTTCAGCGTTGGTAAGTGAAAACGAACGGGAACGGGCCATATCTCGGAATCGCGCATGGCAAACCCTCGCAAAGTGGAAATTTTTCCATTTCTAAAATTTGTCATCTGCTATCATTTCTCCAAACCAAGCTTCCATCGTTGTGTATTTCGGGGTTCAAGTTGTCAAAGAAAGTGTGGTTTTTTCATAAAAAATACTTGCTTTGTCGATGACTTTCAATTCTACTTCACAGGGAAATTAGAAAAAATAATTAGAAAAAATAAATAGGGGTAATTGAATGCCGACGATTAATCAGTTGATAAAAAGACCTCGCGTTCGAAAGATTGCGAAAACCAAAGCTCCGTCCCTCGATCGAAATCCGTTCAGGCGGGGAACATGTATCCAGGTCATGACGCGTACGCCGAAAAAGCCGAATTCAGCCGTGCGAAAGGTTACAAAAGTTCGCCTAACGAATGGGAATGAAATCATTGCGTATATTCCCGACGAAGGACATAAGTTGCAGGAACACAGTGTGGTTTTGGTCCGTGGGGGACGTGTGAAGGACTTGCCAGGGGTAAGATATCACGTCGTGCGTGGGGCCCTTGACTGTTCGGGTGTTGAAAAACGTCGCAGAAGTCGTTCGAAGTATGGAGTTAAACGCCCTAAACAAAAGTAATTTTAACCGAGGAATGATAAAATGTCTCGCAGAAGAAGAGCTGTAAAACGCCAAATTGAAAAGGATCCACGCTATGGCAATACGTTGATTTCCCAGTTGGTTAATATGATCATGCAGAGGGGGAAAAAGAATCTGGCCAGGTCGATAGTCTATGGTGCCGTTGAACGCGTCAGTGAAAAGCTTGGCAAGGGCGACCCCATTGATTTGCTTCTAGGAGCCCTTGAAAATTCAAGGCCAAAGGTGGAAGTTAAAAGCCGTCGCGTCGGAGGCGCGACCTATCAAATTCCCGTAGAAATACCCTACGAGCGTCAACATTCGTTGGTATTTCGGTGGATGATTGAATTTGCACAAACGAGAAAGGGATTGCCCATGAACGAAGCATTGGCACAGGAAATCGTGGATGCTTATAACAATACTGGTTCCGTTGTGAAAAAAAAGGATGATGTTCAACGCATGGCGCAAGCAAATCGTGCATTTGCGCATTTACGTTGGTAGAGATTGGGGATGTAGGCAATGGCAAAGGAAATTTCAAATGTTAATTCTAAAGATCGCGGTACTCCATTGGAATATACGCGTAATATCGGAATCGCCGCACACATAGATGCTGGCAAAACCACGACAACCGAACGAATTTTATTCTATACGGGTGTTGTTCACAAGATAGGGGAAGTTCACGAGGGGACGACGGTTACCGACTGGATGGAACAGGAAAAGGAACGGGGAATAACGATTACATCGGCTGCCATTTCCTGCGGATGGAATACCAAGGAGGGGCCATACGCTAATATCAAACACCGAATTAATTTGATAGATACGCCGGGACACGTTGATTTTACCGCGGAAGTGGAACGTTCATTGCGTGTTCTCGATGGGGCGGTTGCTGTTTTTTGCGGTGTGGCAGGCGTACAGCCGCAATCCGAGACCGTTTGGCGGCAGATGGACAAGTACAGTGTGCCCCGCATTGCGTTCATCAACAAGATGGATAGGGTAGGGGCCGATTTTTTAGGGGCGATTCAGGATATCCGCGAAAAGTTGGGAGGGAATGCCCATCCGCTGTTTTTGAACATTGGGTCCGGAGAAAAACTGTGTGGGCTAATTGACCTGGTAAAAATGTGTGCCTATGTCTACCGTGAAAACTCGATAAACGGCGTGCAGTACGACACGGTGGATATCCCCGCCGATATGATGGCGGAGGCTAGGCAATATCGGGAGTCGTTGATAGAAGTGCTGGCAGATTTTGATGACACGGTCGCGGAAAAGTACTTGGAAGGTCAGCCGATGGGGGAAGATGAGTTGCACATTGCCATAAGGAAGGCAACTCTTTCGATGAAATTTATCGGAGTTATTCCGGGAAGTGCCTTCAAAAATAAGGGAGTTCAAATGTTGCTCGATGCCGTCGTGAATTACCTCCCGAGTCCCCTGGACTTGCCTCCGGTCAGGGCATTTAGGGACGATGATAGCAACGAAGAAACATCGATTGTCCCGGACGATGGGGCTAAGGTTGCTGCTCTGGCATTCAAATTGATGACCGATCCGTTCGTTGGAAAATTAATCTTTTGCCGCGTATACGCCGGTCAATTGAAAAAAGGTGAAGTGGTGTATAACCCTCGCACAAGGAAATCCGAACGGGTGAGCCGCCTTATTTTGCTGAAAGCAGATGCACGGGAAGACATAGATGTTGCCTATTCCGGTGATATTTGCGCGATCATTGGATTTAAGGGTGTGGTAACGGGAGATACTCTGTGTGATAGGGACCTTGACCTGGTTCTCGAACCACCAACGTTTCCAGACCCCGTCATCAGCATGTCCATAGAGCCAAAATCAAAGGCGGATCAAATGAAATTGTCGTTGGGACTTCAAAGATTGGCGGAGGAGGACCCAACGTTTAGGGTTTCCAGTAATCAGGAAACGGGGCAGACAATTATTTCCGGCATGGGAGAGTTGCATCTAGATATCATAAGAGACCGTTTATTTAGGGAATTTAAGGTTGAGGCCGATGCGGGACGGCCGCAAATTGCCTACCGCGAAACAATTACGGCCGCAGCGACCGGCGAAGGGAAATTTATTCGGCAATCGGGAGGTCGTGGCCAATATGGCCATGCGGTCATTAAGCTTGAGCCGGCTGGGAAAGGCAAGGGCGTAGAGGTTGTCAATGAAATCGTTGGGGGTGTCATCCCGAAGGAATACATTAAGCCTACCCAGGAAGGTATTTTGGAAGGGGCACAGACGGGGGTCGTTGCGGGCTATCCCGTCGTAGATTTTGTCGCCAGAATCGTCGATGGTAGTTTTCACGAAGTTGATTCTTCGGAAATGGCGTTTAAAATGGCCGGAATTTTTGGTTTCAAAGAGGCAATGCGCAAGGCAAATCCAATTTTACTCGAGCCCATCATGCGCGTCGACGTTGCCACACCGGAAGAATACCAAGGGGATATCGTCGGAGATTTAAATCGGCGCCGTGGACAAATTCAAGGAATAGAGTTAAAGAATAATGCCACGGTAATTTGTGCGTTTGTTCCGCTCGAAATGATGTTTGGATATGCAACGGACGTCCGTTCATTGTCAAAGGGGCGAGCATCATATACCATGGAACCTTCCCATTTTGAACAGGTGCCAGCCAATCTGTTGGCAAAAATTATTGAAAACTCCACGGGAAATAGATAGAGAAGGATTCATTTTATGACAGTTAAAAAAACCAAATCAACCGCGAAGCAAAAAATTAGGATAAAACTAAAAAGTTTTGACTATCGCTTGGCCGACCAAGCTGGTATCGACATCGTCGAGGCTGCCAAACGTTCCGGTGCCCATGTGGCAGGACCGATCCCGCTGCCAATGAATATTAAAAAATTTTGCGTTAATAGGTCACCCCACGTTAACAAAAAATCATCGGATCAGTTTGAAATAAGGTCCCATTGTAGGCTCATTGACATTTTTGAGCCAACGGCCGACACCGTTGATTCGTTGAAAAAATTGAATTTACCGGCGGGCGTTGAAATAAAAATTGATTTAATGGCTGCCTAATTGAAATTTGTGCTTGCATTTTAACCAGTGTAAGATTTATAGAAGCTAGATCTAAAGCAGGGGTAAAGTCCTGCCGCTTAGTATGAAAGAAAAAAAGAGAAACATTTTAATGATGGGTAAAAAGGCTGGTATGACGCAGTTGTATAATGTGGCCGGTGTTCTAGTACCCGTCACCGTCGTTGAGATGTGTAAAACGGTTGTTGCCAACGTTAAAACCGTGGATTCCAGTGGTTATTCCGCCGTTCAATTTGGTTTTTTTGGGAAAAAAGCTGGGAAGGTTGATAGAAAAAAAGAACTTTCCGTTTTTGATATGTTGAAAGAACTTAGAATTGATGATGTCGATTCCTACGAAGTTGGTACGGGTGTGTCCGTTGATGAGTTTGCGAAAGGAGAACTCGTGGACGTAATAGGGAAAACAAAGGGTAAAGGTTTCCAGGGGGTCATGAAACGCCATGGATTTTCCGGTGGGCCCGCTTCCCATGGATCCATGTTTCATAGGCGAGGAGGATCCTATGGCCAGCGCCAATGGCCCGGCCATGTTTTTAAAGGGCGCAAGATGCCTGGTCACGCTGGCAATGAACGGCGCACCGTACAAAATTTAGAAATTGTGGATACGAATGTCGAAAAACAACTGCTAATCATCAAAGGGAGCTTCCCGGGAACGAAAGATGGATATATTGTTGTTCGCCGTGCCAAAAAGTCATTGGAGGGGAAAAAATGAAGCTAAAATTCTATGGCAGTGATTTTTCTTCCTGTTCGGAAGGTGACGTTCCCGGTTTCATAACTCTGGATGAAGGCAAGGGAGTTTCCGCATTAAAACAATATTTGGTCGCCTTGGAGGCTAATTTGCGACAGGGAAATGCCTGTGCAAAGGACAGGGGTGATGTTTCTGGGAGCGGAAAGAAACCATATCGCCAGAAGGGAACTGGCATGGCACGTCAGGGGTCAAAGCGTAGTCCGATTTGGGCAGGCGGTGGTGTCGTATTTGGGCCAAAACCCCGGGACTATTCCCAAAAGATCAACAAACGGGTGAAACGTCTTGCCCTTATGCGAGCTTTATCTGATAAGGCTTCCGAAGGAACTCTAGCCGTGGTTGATAGGCTGACCTGCGATGAACCGAAGACGAAAAAGCTCAACACCTTGCTGGGGAAAGCATTTCAAAGCGGTTCCATTTTATTTGTCGATGATAGTTTCAATGCAAATTTTGTTCTGGCATCCAGAAATATTGGACGTGTGTTTATGATTGACAGTAATTCGTTGAATGCGTTTGATGTGGTGCGCCATGGAAATGTTATAATCAGTGACAATGCAATGAAGACCGTCATTGCACGTCTGACTGACAATGGGGAGTAAAATTAAATGGAAAACTTTGGAATTTTAAAAGAAATCTTACTCACGGAGAAGTCGAACGCATTGCTGTCGGATAAGCAGCAGTATGTTTTTATAGTTGATCAAAAGACTAACAAGGGACAAATCGCAAGAGCCGTTGAAAAGGCGTTCAACGTGAAAGTTGTCAGGGTGAATGTTATAAATTGCTGCGGAAGGCCCAAGCGTGTCCGGTCGAAATCATCCCACCGCCGCGCTCGCTATACTTTGGTCGGGAAGAAAAAGAAGGCAATAGTTGTTTTAAAAGATGGCTATAAAATAGATGTGGCCTAGTGGTAAAGTAATGCAAAATATGCGAAGGAAAAACAAATGGCTATCGTAAAATTGAGACCAATCACTCCGGGGCAACGGTTTTTAATAAAAACAAGTGTCGATGTTTCTAAGACCAATGCACCCAACAGAAGGCTAACGCAAAGTAAGTTGCGCATAAGCGGCCGCAACTGTTATGGGCGTATAACAATGCGCAGAAGGGGAGGGGGCCATAAAAGGCTATGGCGCGTCATAGATTTTAGAAGGGATAAAATCGATATTCCCGCCGTTGTGGAACGCATGGAATATGATCCCAATAGGTCTGCAAATATCGCACTGCTGAAGTATGCCGATGGGGAAAAACGTTATATTTTGGCAACTGAAAAAATGGCGGAAGGGTCGGCCGTGGTAAGTTCGAATGAGCCTCAGGATGAGTATGATGATGGGATGGCTTTGCCTTTATTTTTAATACCGCAGGGATTGAAAGTTCACTGCATAGAGTATGAGCCAGGCAAGGGAGCCCAATTGGTCCGGGCGGCAGGGGTAGCAGCCCAGCTGGTGGCAATTGATGGCGACAGGGCTACTTTGCGAATGCCAAGTGGAGAAATTCGATGTGTTCATTCCCGTTGCCGGGCGACGATTGGAGAGGTTGGCAATGCGGAAAAAGGGAAAACATCCCTTGGGAAAGCTGGACGCAACCGGTGGCTTGGTCGACGGCCAAGGGTCCGAGGAGTTGCCATGAATCCCATTGACCACCCCATGGGTGGTGGCCATGGAAAAACTTCTGGAGGTGGACACCCGGTCTCCCCATGGGGACAGTTGTCCAAGGGCAAACCAACCCGCAGGAGGTCTAAACCTTCAAATAATTCCATCATTGTTAGAAGGAATGGAAGAAAAGTCAAAAAAAGTTGAAAAATAGGGTATAAGCAATGACACGGTCGAGAAAAAAAGGTTTTTTTGTGGATGTTAGCCTGGCTGACAAGGTTTCAGGGGCGTTGTCAACCGGAATTCGAAAACCCATAAAGACATGGTCTAGGCGGTCCACGATTACGCCAGATTTTGTGGGGCTAACTTTTTTGGTCCATAACGGTAAAAAGTTTGTTGACATTTATGTAACCGAAAACATGGTCGGACATAAATTAGGAGAGTTTGCGCCAACAAGAATGTTTAAATCGCATAACCCGCATACTCAGAAGGCCTAGGAAAAATCGATGGAAAAAGAAACGCCAGTGAAAGCAACGCTAAAGTATGTTAGAACTTCAGCAAAAAAGGTTCGAGACGTGGCACGGTTGTTGAAAGGGAAGCCTGTCCTTGATGCGGTGGCTCTTGTGAAGAACATTCGTAGAAAATCTGCGAGGTTGATAGGGAATCTTCTGCACAGTGCCATAGCAAATGCGGAAAACAATAATAATTTGGCGGCTAACAAATTGATGGTTGAGTCCGTTATAGTGGAGGAGGGCCCCGTTTTGAAGCGTTTTATTCCAGCTCCTAGGGGGTCAGCACATCCAATAAGAAAGCGCATGTCGCACATTCGCCTTATTCTAAAGAACATTGATAAAAAATAGGTTAGGTTTGTTATGGGTCAGAAGGTCAATCCTGTAGTTTTTCGTTTGCCAATTCGTCGTGATTGGCGATCCCGTTGGTTTGCGGATAGCAAAAATTTTTCAAAATTTCTGCTAGATGATTATAAAATACGTCGTTTCATCAAGACGAAGTTGAAGTATGTTTCCATTGCGCGCATTGACATTGAGCGTTCCGGAGACAAGGTCCGGGTAAAGCTTGCAACCCCAAGGCCAGGAGTAATCATAGGCGTCAAGGGTAAGGAACTCGATAAATTAACCGATGAATTAAAAGCATTGACCCATTCCGACATAATAGTCGACGTTCAGGAAATAAAGCGTCCCGATTTGGTTGCCCAACTGGTGGCAGAAAACGTTGCGATGCAAATAGAACGGCGGATCGCCTTTAGGCGTGCCCTCAAGAAAGTTGTTCAGTCGGCCATGAGTTTTGGTGCCCGTGGCATAAAGGTTCGCTGTTCCGGGCGACTTGGAGGTGCTGAAATTGCTAGGACGGAAGAACAAAAGGACGGTTGTGTGCCCTTACACACGCTGAGGGCTAATATCGACTATGGCTTTGCGGAGGCCAATACGTCCGCAGGAAAGATAGGAATTAAGTGTTGGCTCTTCAATCAAAAGGAGGAAATATTTCCTCGGAGAAAATCGGATAAATAGTATTTGTCATGAGCAATTTATTACCATCGAAAACCAAATATAGGAAGGTGCACAAAGGGCGCAATCGGGGAATTGCCAAGGGTGGCGATACCATTGCGTTTGGTGACTTTGCCATACAATCCTTTGAGCGCGGGAGCATTACGTCCGCCCAATTGGAAGCTGCCCGTATTGCCATCAATAGGCATCTGAAGAGAAAAGGAAAGGTTTGGATGCGTTTGTTTCCCCAGAAGCCGATCACCAAAAAACCGGCTGAAACCCGCATGGGGAAAGGGAAAGGTGGAGTGGAGTATTGGGTATCAATCATCAAGCCGGGAAGTATTATTTTTGAGGTTGCTGGGGTTTCGGCGACGTTGGCTCGCGAGGCCATACGGTTGGCCGATTGCAAATTGCCGGTCCATTGTCGTTTCATCTGCCGTGAGGAGCAAAGCTAGGGAAATATATGAAGAATAAGGACTTTATTGATTTGACCTATCAGGAAATTTGCCAAAAGGAAATGGAATTGCGCGATGAGCTCATACGCTTGAAACTGAAACGCAAGATTGGACAATTGGAAAAAACTCATAGGTTTTCCGAAATAAGGCGGAACATAGCTAGGCTTATGGGCCTAAAATCACGCCAAAGCAAGGACTAGGTTATGGAAAATAAGATCAAAAGAAATTTTAGAAAGTTTTTGGTGGGAAATGTCATCCAAAAGTCGGGTGATAAAACGATAAAGGTTGCTTGTTTTTACAAAGTCCCCCATTCCGTTTATCAGAAAGAGGTTAAGCGTAAAACCGTCATTTATGTCCACGATAGGGATAACAGGTGTGCCGTCGGAGATTCCGTTCGCGTCTTCGAAACGAGGCCATTGAGCAGGTTGAAGCGCTGGCGGGTAGGAAGCATAATAGGTGCAGCTTCCAACGTTAACCCATAGAGGGAACAAATATTATGTTACAACAGGAAAGCATTTTAGAAGTCGCAGATAATGTGGGAGTCAAGCAGGTCAAAATGATCAGGCGACTTGGTCAAAATAAGCGGACTGCTACCGTTGGGGATATAATTATTTGCAGCGTTCAGTCGAGCATTCCAGAATCTACCATAAAAAAGGGAGCCGTTGTGTCCGCCGTGATAGTGAGGACCAGGTATCCAATCAGGCGAGATGATGGAAGTTACTTGAGGTTTGGCAGCAATGCTTGCGTCATAATAGATGATAAAAAAAACCCAAAGGGTACCAGAATTTTTGGCCCGGTGGCGAGGGAGCTGAGGCAGAAGAATTTTACCAAAATAATTTCGTTGGCCCTGGAGGTAATATGAAGCAAACATTAAAAAGAGGTGATGAGGTTATTGTCATAGCAGGAGATGCTAAGAACCAAACTGGCAAGGTGATCAAGGTTTTACGGGGAAAAAATAGAGTTATCGTTGAGGGTGTCGCCGTCGCAAGGAAACACATGCGCAAGTCGCAGGAATATCCCAATGGAACAATCATCGATAAGCCAATGCCGATTCACTTGTCAAATGTTGCCCGAAAATCGATGGAAAATGGGTCGGAAGATGCAAAGAAGAATAAAAATGCTTGATTTTTTTAGCAATTTTTTTTGGGTGTTTCAAGCACAGTGATGAATAGATGGATTCTCAAATGAACAAGCCATATTTTAAAAAAGTATACGATGAGCGTATTTCCGCTGAACTTGCAAAGGAGTTCGGGTTGGAAAATTGTCACCAAATTCCCAAGTTGGAAAAAATAGTGATAAATTCAGCCATCAATGCCGATGCCGACAAGACGTTGGTCCAGGAAATTCAGAAAGAAATTTCGCTAATAGCTGGCCAAAAATCCGTTCTAACAAAGGCCAAGAAAAGCATTTCGAACTTTAAATTGAGGAAAGGCATGACCGTGGGGGCGATGGTCACGTTACGTGCCAATAATATGTACGAGTTTTTGTCAAAGTTGATCTTCGTTACGTTGCCTAAAATTCGTGACTTTCGCGGTGTATCCAACAGGATGGATGGCCATGGAAATTATAATATGGGCATAAACGACCACACAATTTTCCCTGAGGTAAGCATAGATCGGGATAGAAAGCTGGTTGGAATGGATATAACTTTTGTTACATCGACCGATGATGATAAACAGGGGCACGCTTTGTTGTCAAAATTTGGAATGCCATTTAGGAAAAAATCATAGGGTTTGGAAGGTGTTTTATATATGACGAAAAAATCTGCAATTGCTAGGAATGATAAAAGGATAAAGCTGGTGGCTCTCTACGCCGAACGGCGAAAGGAGTTGAAACGTAAGCTGTTAGACGTTAATTTGTCGGATGAGGCATATTTCGATGCCCAGAGGAAACTGGCCAAATTGCCGAGAAATTCTTCAAAGGTTAGGGTAAGAAACAGATGTGCCATAACCGGACGGGCAAGGGGATTTCATGGGTTGTTTGGAATTTCAAGGCTGCAATTGAGGGAAATGGCATCTTTTGGTGAAATTCCGGGAATAACAAAGTCATCGTGGTAATTTTGAGTGAGGAAAAAATGGACGTTATTGGTAATTTTATAACAATCTTGAGAAATGCTAGTAGGGCGAATAAAGCCAGCTGTTGCGTACAATGGTCAGCTTTAAAAGACGGGATAGCGAAAATTTTTAAGGATAGGGGGTACGTGAAGGATTTTGTGAAAGAACAAACGGCCGAAGGGCATGTCGTACTGAAAGTGTTTTTGAAGTATGTGAATGGGGTCGCCGCCATCACTGAGATCGGTAGAATTGGCAAGCCAGGTCGCCGCCAATATGCTTCCAAGGAAAAAATCCCGTCGATTCTAGGAGGGATGGGCGAATGCGTTTTGTCCACTTCCAAGGGCATTTTGTCGGGGAAAGTAGCCAAGCAATTGGGCGTGGGTGGCGAGCTGATATGTTACGTTTTATAGGTGGATTAAAAAATGAGCAGGATAGGCAAGTCTCCCATAGGTGTTCCTTCGAATGTGAAGGTTGTCGTTGAAGGCAGTCGCGTAGTTGTCGAAGGTCCATTGGGTAAAAACGAAAAAACTTTCGACGATTCCGTCATCATTAAACAGGTGGGCGGTGAAATATGCGTGCATTGTAGGGATGAAAATGATAAACATTCTTGCATGATGCATGGTACCGTTAGGTCGATAGTAAACTCAATGGTGATCGGCGTTGTCAGCGGATATTCAAAGAATCTTGAAATAAGCGGTGTTGGATTTAAGGTGGCGATGAAGGGGCAAAATATTTTGGACCTTAACCTTGGTTACTCCCACGATATTTTATACACCATCCCCCAGGGTATTAAGCTCGAAATTGATCCATCGGGGACAAAGGCTGCCGTAAAGGGCATTGATAAAAAACTTGTTGGTCAGGTGGCTTCCGACATAAAAAGGTTTTATCCCGTGGAACCTTATAAGGGCAAGGGGGTTAGAATAGTGGGAGAATTTGTGAGACGCAAGGAAGGAAAGAAAACGGCATAGTTAAATGGTGTTGTTTTGAGGATTAAAAATATGCAAATTGATAAAAAAGTACGCAGTGAAAAACGGAAAAAACGGGTCAGAAAGTGCATTATTGGTACTGCAACGAGACCCAGGTTATCCGTGAAATTTTCTGGAAAACATATTTATGCCCAGTGTGTAGATGATGAAATTGGGAGTACGCTGGTGTTTCTAAGCACTTTAGCGAAAGAAGCGAAGGAACAAAAGGCGATTGCCAATGTTGCTGGAGCGGTCTTTTTGGGGAAAATGTTGGGTGAAAAAGCTATTTCTTTTGGAATAAGGCAGGTTGTGTTTGACAGAGGAGGGCGAAAATATCATGGTTGTGTACAAAGTTTTGCCGATGCAGCTCGTGGAGCGGGTTTGTTGTTTTAGTATGTAGGGTAAAATATGAGTGATTTTAAAAAATCGGAAAAGAAGGCCAATAATTTCCGCAAAAAGCAGGGAAATGACGGTGGTCATTCGCCAAAGGCTGAGCGTGGGGAGCTGAAAGAAAAGGTTATTCATGTGAACCGTTGCGCAAAGGTAGTCAAGGGGGGTAGACGGTTTGGGTTTGCTGCATTGGTGGTTGTTGGAGATCAAAGGGGAAGAATAGGGGTCGGATACGGAAAGGCAAAGGAAGTTCCCGAAGCGATTAAAAAAGGGACCGAACGGGCGAAAAAAAATATAACATCGTTTCAATTAAAAGAAGCTACCGTTCCCCACATGGCCATGGGTGTTGCCGATGGAGGTCGTGTTTTGTTGCGCCCAGCGGCCCCAGGTACAGGTGTTATCGCTGGCGGTGGAGTTCGTGCCGTCCTTGAAATGTTGGGCATAAAGGATGTGTTGACGAAATCAATGGGGTCGAATAATCAGATTGCGGTAGTCAATGCGACCTTGGATGCGCTAGGGCAGATGCGGAACTATGCACTAATCAAACAGATACGAACTGCGGTTGGTGATGAAGTCATATGAAAAGGATTTGACCAATGAAACTTAATGAATTGCCAAAAATTTTAGCCTACTCGAAAAATACCAAGCGGCGAGGTAAGGGGGTTGGTTCCGGCCAGGGGAAAACTGCGGGACGTGGCCATAAGGGAGGCAAAGCCCGTGCTGGATATAGCCCGGCGCCATGTTGCAGCGGCATTCCATTTTACAGACATTTTCCGATCCGTGGATTTTCCAATGCGAGCTTCCGTGTGCCATTTGCCATCGTGAGTTTACAGGATCTTGTTGATCTTCAACTTGATATGGTAGATAAGCCGTGTATGCGACGGCGGGGATTGATCAAAAACAGTGAAATTTTGGTCAAGGTTCTCGGAGGAGTAACTCTTTCCAAGTCAATTACGGTGATTGCCGATAAATTTTCTAAAAGTGCCATTGGGGCCATAGAAAGTGCGGGGGGTAAGGCCGTGATTTTGTTGGACGAATCACAGAAAAAATAATGGCGATGTAAGATGTTATCAGCTTTTGCAAATTGCTTTAAAATCACAGATCTGCGTAATAGGATTCTTGTTACGCTGGCACTGTTGTTTGTTGCCCGCGTTGGGGCCAGCATTCCATTGCCTGGATTGGATCCATTGCCGCTTACAAATTTTATGATGTCCAAAGCATCTGCGTCGGGTGGAATAATGGACCTCTACAACATGTTCACGGGAGGAGCCCTATTAAAAGGTGCCATATTTGGGCTTGGTATCATGCCCTACATAAGTGCATCCATCATCATGCAGCTTTTGGGAGCCATAAATCCAGCGTTGGCCAGATTGCAGCACGAGGGAGAAGTGGGTAGGCAAAAAATAGCACAGTATACCCGCTATTTGACGATTGTCGTTTGTTTGATTCAAGGGTGGCTGTTGGTCATGGCCCTGGCAAATTATCCCGACAAGCTTTTCCATGGATTTAATGCCAATGAGTACGGTAATATTATCATAAAAGATGGCGTGTCGTTTTTCATAACGTCCACGATATTTTTGACGACCGGTACGTTGATTTTGGTCTGGATCGGAGAACAAATTTCCCGGGTAGGCATTGGGAACGGCATTTCCCTCCTCATAGCTGCAGGGATTTTATCCTCAATGCCCGGAGCCATCATCCAGGCGGTCAAAATGTTCAAAGCCTCCCCGGGAGTGCCAAAGATTTTCGGCCTGTGGCATGGGATACTAATGCTAACGCTATTGATTTCTGTGGTAGCCCTCATGATATCTGTTACCCAGGCGGATAGGAAAATCCCGGTACAGTATGTTTCCCGCATAGTTGGGCGTAAAATGTACGCGGGTCAGTCCTCCTATCTCCCTCTGAAAATTAACTATTCCGGAGTCATGCCGGTAATCTTTGCGAGCGCCATATTACTCTTTCCCCAACAAATCTTTGCCTACGTGGGAGCCGCAACGGGCATAAGATTCTTTCAAAAGGCTTCCATGGTTCTGAGCCATGGCTCAACCACCTATTACATTTTGTATGGTTTGCTCATTTTGTGTTTCAGCTATTTTTGGGTATCAATAATGTTTCGACCTACCCAAATAGCGGATGAATTGAAAAAGAACGGAGGATATATCCCAGGAATTAAGCCGGGGGATCCCACGGCAACATTTTTAGACTTTGTCATGACCCGTTTGACGTTTGCGGGGGCGGTATTTCTGACGGCGGTGGCACTATTGCCAGATCTGTTATTTTTTTCATTTGGCATTTCCTATTCCATTGCCTTATTTTTCGGGGGAACGGGGACGTTGATTTCGGTCGGTGTTGTCCTTGAGACCATGAAGCAAATAGAAGGCCATCTATTGCAAAAAAATTATGACGGATTTCTGAAAAAGATAAAGATTCGTACGAACAGTAAAATTGAATCTCCAGACAACCTTTCCAAGGCGCGTAAGATTATTTATATGGCCATGGGTGTCCTATTGGGGATAATTGTTGCGTGGCTTGTCGTCTGCCACAGGAAGGGGCATTGCAGATGATCACGGTAAAAACAGAGGATGAGATCGTGAAAATGCGTTCGGCGGGTGCGGTAGCCGCTAAAATTTTGCACGCAATGGCCGAATATGCCGATGTGGGTGTTAGTACCTATGATTTGGATTGTTTCGGGCGAGACCTGATGATGGAACTTGGGGCCCAAAGTGCTTGCTTCCACTATCCCGGCTGTAAAAGTTTATACCCGGCCCATTCTTGTATCTCCCTAAACGATGAAGTCGTCCATGGTATCCCTTCCCAAAGTGTACTTTTAAAAGATGGAGATATCGTCAGCATAGATGTTGCCGTGTTTTATAATGGATATGTTGGGGACAATACGAAGACCGTGCGCATAGGTAATATTTCGAAGGAAGTGGATCGATTTGTTAGGGTAGCCGAAGAAGCCTTGGACCTTGGCATTGCCCAGGCGATTGCTGGCAACAGGGTGGGGGATATTTCCCATGCCATAGAAAAACATGCAAAAAAAAATAGGTGCGGGATTTTGCGGGATTTTGTAGGCCATGGGGTCGGCAAAGAGATGCATGAAGATCCACAAATTCCAAACTTTGGTCCTCCCGGGAAGGGACCAATTTTGAAACCCGGAATGACATTGGCCATAGAACCGATGTTGACTTTTGGTAGTGAAAAAGTTTTTATTGCCGATGATGGTTGGACCGTTAAAACCGTGGATGGGAAACTGGCCGTTCATTGTGAACATACAATTTTAGTTACCGAGACTTTGCCAGAAATCTTGACTTTAGATAAAAAATGATTTTGGAATTCGATTTGTTAAAAATTTTAATGGTAAGAAATTATGCCCCGTATTTTAGGAGTTGACATACCCGATGGTAAAAAAGTCGGCTATGCGTTACAGTATATTCAAGGAATAGGTCCTGCACGTGCGGCAATGATATTGGAAGCGACAGGAATTGTTTCCGATATGCGTGCCCGCGAATTGAACGAAGAGCATATCAATAAGATTACTTCTTTCATCAATTCTGCCGGGTGGAAAATAGAAGGTGACCTGCGTAGGGAAATCGTGGCAAACCTGAAAAGATTGCAGGCGATAAAGTGCTACCGCGGGTTGAGACATTACAAGGGATTACCGGTTAGAGGACAGAGGACATCAACAAATGCGCGTACCAGAAAAGGTGCTCGCAAGACGGTTGGGGTCATGAAAAAAGAGACAAAATGATTGGAATAAAAAGGATCTAAATAAATGAGCGAAGACAAAAATAATGATGCAAAAGTTGCTACCACGGAAGAAAAAGACGAAAAGGCTACTTCCCTGTTCGGGGATGTTGTTGATACGACGGTAAGAAAGGCAAAAAAATGTAAAAACATTACCAGGGGAATTTGTAACATTTTGGCCACATTTAATAACACGAAGGTATCCTTTGCGAGCCCAAATGGCAACATAATTTCATGGGCCAGTGCGGGGAAATGCAATTTCCGTGGATCTAGAAAGTCGACGGCCTATGCAGCACAAATGGCCGTGCAAGATGCCGGCAAAATAGCGATGTCGCATGGGATGAAAGAAGTTAGCATAAAGGTTAAGGGGCCTGGTATGGGTCGCGATGCTGCGATTAGGACGGTTCAGGTATTGGGTCTCATCATCGATGAAATTATCGACGTCACACCGATTCCCCACAATGGATGTCGTCCAAGAAAAGCAAGAAGGCCTTAGCCTTCGAAACATTTAGGAGTTTTTATTTATGGCAAGATATATAGGTCCAAGAGCTAGAATCAATCGAAGATTTGCGATGTCGGTTTTCCCGCCTGGGAATGCGGAGGAGAGGAAGCCGTACATTCCTGGTATGCATGGGCCCCGCTTACGTCGTAAGGTTTCCGATTATTCGATTGGGTTTATGGAAAAACAGAAAGTCCGCTACATGTATGGGCTAACGGAGAAACAATTCCGGTTATATTTTAAAATTGCAAAGGGGCGACCTGGGATCACGGGGGTTGCTTTCTTGAAATTGCTCGAAACGAGGTTGGATAATGTTATTTATAATTTTGGAATTGCGAGGAGTCGTGCCGCGGCTAGGCAATTTGTTACCCATGGTCACGTGCGTGTAAATGGGAAAAAAGTCAATATTCCAAGCTATATTTGTAAGGCTGGTGAAGTTGTGGAAATTGCCGAAAGGTCTTCATCCCGCCAAATCGTTGTGCGTAATTGCGAATTAAACCGTGCCCGTAGCGTTCCTGCGTGGCTTGAATTCAATTCAGCATTGTTGCGTGGTATGGTAAATCGCGAGCCGGAGCGTGAGGAAATTTCTCAGGAAATAAATGAACAACTCATCGTTGAATTTTATAGTCGTTAATTTTAAATTTTTTGGAAAATTTTATGAAGGTGCTGCATCAATTTGAATTGCCTGATAGGCTATACAAGGTTGAACAAACTGCGACGGATACCTATGCTATGTTTGTTGCTGAGCCATTTGAGGCAGGTTTCGCCCATAGCCTTGGCAATGCACTGCGCAGGATCCTACTGAGTTCCATAGAGGGAGCTGCGGTGGTTGCCGTTACGATAGATGGTGTTAGCCATGAATTTCAAAGCGTCCCTGGCATAAAAGAAGATATCACAGATATCATTCTAAACATAAAAAGGATTTTATTCAAAAAGGAAGGCAACGAGCCACTCATTCTTACCATCGACGTTAATCGTGAAGGACCCGTGCTTGCCAGCGACATCATCGGTGATGGAACATTTGAGATCCTAAATCCGGATCAGGTCATTTGTACCTTGGACAAAAAGCAGAAATTTGCTGCGCAGCTTGAATTGCGGGTTGGTCGTGGATACTTTCTTGGATCGCAACATGAACGGCGAATGGAAATAGGCCTTCTTCCCGTAGATGCACTGTTCAGCCCGGTTACTCTTGCCAAGTACACCGTCGAAGATACCCGCGTTGGGCAAATCACAGACTATGACAAATTGGTTTTGGAAATTTGGACCGATGGGAGAATTACGCCTCCCGAAGCCCTTAAAGAGGCTGCCACCGTTTTACGACGACATTTGGACGTATTCGACACGGCCGCTGCGGAGGATATAGCCTTTGAGGATGCTAGCAAGGAAGCCGATGATGATCAAAATCGTCTCCACAAGCTTCTGAACATGAGCGTCAATGAGATTGAGTTATCCGTTCGTGCTGCCAATTGCCTAAATAATGCTAATATTATGACAGTCGGTGAATTGGTTATGAAGACGGAAGCTGAAATGTTGAGGTATAGAAATTTTGGTAAAAAATCTTTGAATGAGATCAAAGAAAAAATGGAAGAGATTGGACTTTCGCTTGGAATGAAAGTAGAAGAGCGTTTGCTGGATAGGTGAGGATTCAATTTAATATAGCTTTAAGGAGAAGATGCGTCACGGAAAACATAGATTTTTATTGGGTTGTACGAAAGAACATCGCGAGGCCCTGATGGCAAATTTGGCATCGGCATTGTTACGCCATGGGAAAATAGAAACCACTTTGGCGAAAGCAAAGGCATTGCGTCCCTTCGTCGAAAAAATAATCACAATGGCAAAAAAAGCCTGTCTGGCAGAGGATTCAGCCCAGAAATTGCACTACCGCCGTCTGGCAATCGCTCGGGTAAAGGATGAAGATGCTGTGGCCACCCTGTTCAATGATAGGGCGAGTGAATTTGTTAAAAGGAATGGCGGATATTCGCGGATTTATAAACTCATGCCACGGACGGGTGATGCTGCCAAGATGGCTATCATAGAGTTGGTTCCTGGGGATGATGTTGGCTATGCTAAGTCGAAGAAACGAAATGCCGCAAAGGTAAGGAAATCCACTCCATCCAAAAAATCCAAGCAGCAACGGAAGGTAGTTCCCGACGCGGTTGAGACAGAAACAGCTACCATTCTCGACCAAAGTGTGCCGGAAACTGCCACCACCGAGTAAGAATAAAAAAATTGTATGATCTTTTGTGATTTTTCTTTGATTTTGTCAAGCGGGGCCATTATCTTGGCGTTATTGGTAATCGAAGTCAGTGAAAAGGCACCATGCCTAAAGGGAAATAGTCGACTGTTTTGGTGTAAAAAGTGTGGGGAATTTTACCTAAATAAATCGGACATTGAAATTTGTGAATGCCCAATCTGTGGGGCAAAAAACACCAGGCTATCATTTTAAAAAAACGGTGCACATGTCTTAACTTTTTAAAGCAAAATAAATCGTTTTTATTTGGAGCGCTAGGTTATTTTAATCAATGAAATATTTCGGAACAGACGGTGTAAGGGGAAAATTTGGAACGGGTCCAATCTGTGAAGAATTTTTCCGTAGACTGGCAGGGGCGATTGAAGGGTTTGCGACCAAAAAATATAGTAGGGAAAAATTTCCCATTTGTGTGGGACGGGATACCCGGAAATCAGGAATTGTGTTACAAAGAGCGTTTATTGAAGGATTTTCAAAGGACGTCAAAGTATTTGATTGCGGCGTTTTACCAACCCCGGCCATTTCAAAAATGGTCCAGTACACAAAATCGAATATTGGCATCGTGATCACCGCATCCCACAATCCAGCAAGCGACAACGGTATAAAATTTTTCAACGCAGGGGGGGAGAAATTTACGGTTCTAGAAGAAGAAGAATTGGAACAGATATTGGAAAATATTGCCCACACCGCCCACCAAGGGCCACAGATGATAGAGTTTCACGGCGAAGCAAAACGAAATTATTGTGGCCAATATGAAAATTTTTTGCCAACGGGAGCACTCTCTAAAACGGTAATCGCTTTGGATTCTGCCAATGGAGCAACCCATGAGGTGGCGAAAGAAATCTTCGAATATTTTGGAGCTCAAGTAATCCAGATAGGGAACCATCCGAATGGAGAAAATATCAATGACGCCTGTGGCACTGAACACCCCGAAGCCTTGGCAACCCTAATGCAACAAACGCAGGCTGCCATTGGGGTTGCCCACGATGGTGATGGTGACCGGGTAATAATTTTCGATGAAAGGGGAGAAAAAATCGACGGAGATGTGCTCCTGGGTATGGTGGCAGTCCATCTGTTGGAAACCGATGCGTTGCCGAACGGGTCAATGGTAACCACAATTCAAAGCAATCTAGGGCTCGACAAATATTTACAGGCCATGGGCATAGATGTCATCCGATGCGATGTTGGTGACAGAAATGTTTACCAGACGATGATACGAAACAACTGTTATTTCGGAGGGGAGAACTCTGGGCATTTAATTTTTAGAAAAATTTCTCCCGTTGGGGATGGCATAGCGGCGGCGCTGCTCGTGTTGAACATTGTCGTCAAGAACAATATTGGGCTGTCGGAGCTAAAAACAAAGATTGCCTTATTTCCTCAAAAATCTTTTAATGTGGCCGTGAATGTCAAGGTACCACTTTCGGATATTGAAGGTCTAAATGAGGATATCGAGAAGATAGATTCAAAATTACCACCTCCTCACCGCGTATTAGTCCGGTACTCCGGTACCGAATCAAAGCTGCGGGTATTGGTTGAAGCACCGGACCAGGAAATGGTCAACGATGCCTGGAAAGACTTAAAAAAATCCATAATTGAACGCATGATGGATAATGGCATTTCGGCTTCAATTTTGTAAATCATGCAAGGGGAAGAGACAGAAAGCGACATTCTGGCAAGGGCGCAAAGGGCCATAGATGATAGTGATTTTATCTATGCTAAATTTTTGTATCGCGAGGCCCTGACCATTAATCCTCAGGACATTGCGGCGAGAACGGCAATGCATGAGCTAAGGAAAAAATTTCCCGCTTCCATCTCTGCGCTTGACAGAATTGGGTTTATTTTTTCCGCCATAAAACTATTAATTCGTAAGGCGAAGAAAAGCTATGACCAGGTAATCGATGTTGCTGAAAACCTGCTGGACATTAATCCATCGAGTGAGTTCGCCCTCAGAAATATTCTACACGCAGCCTATGGCGCCGGGTACCACAAACTGGTAATATTCATGTCACAAAAAGTAATGGAAGTGGGAGCTGAAGTGGAAGATTTAATCGTCGTAGCCCAGTCATACCTCAATGAAAAAATATTTGACCAGGCTGCCAAAGTTGCAAAAGAAGCCATGGAACTGGACCCTGCCAGTGAAGAGGCAAGGGATATTCTTTGGAAATCGTCCGTGGAAAAGCATATGAATTCGGATGTTGCATTGGTAACTGCCGATGGGAATAAGCGGTTTGTTCCACCCAAAGTAGATGCCGATAAAATTTTTATTGCTTCCCACTCTTCCCGCGAAGAGCAAGAAAAAAGAAGTGGTGGCAAACGTTAATAAAGGGAGGTGAGCAATGGAAGACTCGAACGATAGAATTGTTATTGGGTTGTGCACTTTTAATCGTCCCGAACCCTTGAAAGAAGCGTTGGATAGCCTGTCGCAGATCGATATTCCGAAAAAGACGGAAGTGGAATTGGTACTGGTTGACAACGATGAAAATGCCGGAGCAAAATATATTTTCGATGCCTATGCCTCCGATATGCCATTCAAATGCCATTATTTCGTGGAAAAGGACCGGGGGCTTGCCCATGTGCGGAACCGGGTAATAGGAGAAGCACTAAAATTGCACGCAACGGCCATTGCCATGTTCGACGACGATGAAATTGTATCCCAAGAGTGGCTCGTGGAGCTGTATAAAGCATTCAAAGAGTCGGGGTC
The DNA here is from genome assembly GCA_031258695.1 of Puniceicoccales bacterium. Lineage (GTDB taxonomy): Bacteria > Verrucomicrobiota > Verrucomicrobiia > Opitutales > JAIRKQ01 > JAIRKQ01. The sequence continues at coordinate 1,673 of JAIRMM010000043.1, read as the reverse complement.
CGATGGCGTCGCCGGGACAGTCTACAGGTTACTTCCGATGGGCTCATCGAACCTTGTCAAGAAACTTTGGCCTAATCGCAAGGAGCCTGCGAATATTACCCTTAGGTTGTTGCCCACCAGCAATTGCCTATTTTCAATTAATTTGGTGGACCCCGAAGGAGGAAATATACGATTTAGTAATGTTTTCAATTTTTCGGGACGGGAAGATTTAGCATTTTCATTTGATGCCCTATTTCAGGGGGCAAGATTTACATCTGCTCCCCGGGCTATCGTAATCGAAAAATTTTCAAAGGGAAGAAGTACGTTTAAATATCTGCTAAGGCGATGGTTTGACACTGGGGTCACCGATGTGATGGTAGCTAGGCATTACGGCTTTGGGATGAAAAAACGCACATTGAAAGAGATTTTAAGCATCATATGGAGATGCCTGGTCTTACCCTTCCTATTATTTGGAGGAGCCAGACCTCTCGCCGTTGCCATTTTACACATAACAGCTTCTTTGGGATGGCTATGGGGATTGTTTGGCAAAAAAACGAACTACTATTTTAAGCATGTCGACTAGTTCAGTCAAGAGGGAGGACTACCCTCCAAATGCCATTTCCAAGTACAATGACCATGGTACCATTTCTGCAATTCTCATTGGACGTGGGTCATCTGTAAATCCAGGCAATGTTAAATTATCCCCAGTGAACTTTATTGATTCTTTTCGGTCTCATTTTCTTCATCCATTGGAAGAAAAAACACCATGCAATTCCCGTTAAACCCTTGATGGCGAGCCAAATGGCACTGGGTTAGACAGTTGATACAAGCGAAAAAGCTTGACTTTTTTTCGATTTATATCAATGTGTCTATTCACCATTAACTAAATGAAAGGAATATTATGGCAGTAGGTCGAGTAGGCGCAGGTGCCCATATATGGGGTTTTAGCGATAGGGAAGCTTGGGTGATAAATAATTCAGGGCTTTCTCAAAAGGAGAAAGATGAATGGAATGCTATGCGGGCTTTGCTAGAAAAGCTGGGAAATTAGTGTTATGCCTCCCAATGGGAGGCACTTTTTATGGGAGCTGTTAGGTTTTGAGGTTTTGCCTGTATTTTTGTTTCTAGGGAAAGGAAGGGTTAGGTGCGGATGGCTGCGACAGGATGTTAGAGTGTGCGAAGGTTTTTGTATATTTTGGGTGGTAGTGTTTGGGTTATAGTTGCTGTTTTGGTGATGGTGTGTGGTGGCGGTTATGGATGGCAAGAAGGTAGAAGCAAGGGGGGAGTGTTTGTAAGTTTTGCATCGAGGGATGTTGTTCGGGGATATGGGATAAAGGGTAATGCTTTGATTGTGAAGTACGGTTTGGTTTTGGGGTCTGTTCTCGTAAATGAACGGAAGTTGGATTTTTGTTGGGATATTGGGGTGGACGTTAATTTGGAGTCTACGCGTAGCGATGAAATTTCGTGGGGTTGTGACTTTATTTATCATGCTCCGGTCGAAGGTATGGTTGTGGATATGGGAGGGATGATTTTTCGCAATTTTAGATCATCTTCTTCCTTGCCGAGGAAGTTTTGGGCTACCAGAGTGTGGTCGTATGGACTTTACGCTGGTGTTATGATGGAAAATGTTATCCTTCGACCATCATTGTATTGCATTTATAGGTCTTATACCGAAGAAGTCGCCCTGGAAGGGCGGA
>JAIRMM010000016.1 GCA_031258695.1 Puniceicoccales bacterium | reverse complement strand
CAAGATGCGAAGCCTAAATCTAAGACACGGTGAAAAACCAGCACACACTGAAGCCAAAGAGGTTGTCCTGGGCCTGGCCAAGGCTGGCAAGGAGGGGGCAGAATGTTTAGTGAGGTTGCTCGAGAAGAACAAGCTGGGCAACCTAGACCTGGGAGACCAAGAATCCAAAGAGGTTGTCCGAGACCTGGCCGAGGCTGACGAGAATGGGGCAGACTGTTTACGGCGGTTATTCGAGCAGGACAAGCTGAAAAACCTTAAGCTGAATGGTGTAGAGGGTCCCGAAAATGTAAAAAAGAAAGCCCTGAAACTGCTCGAGGAAGGCCCAAATAACTCTTGCCTAGATCGTCGATTTTCACAAATAACTCTACCAGTCTTAGGGTTTGGGTTTTCATTCTTCTTCCCTAGGACTTTTTCATTTTTTGTCTCTTTCTAATTTCGCCATTCGCGTATTTAGCGTAAAAACAATAGACCATTTTTATCACCTTGGCGCAAATGAAAGTAATAGGAATGCTATGGTTGAAGCGCTCATAACAAATTTCTGAAAAAGACATATGGGAGCCATGGAAATCCGCAAATGAAAAACTATGACCCGCCAAAGCCTTTGTGTCTACGGGGTTCGTTTTTCGTTTAGGGTAAATTTTTATGGTTAGTTTTTTTTTAAAAAATTGTACCCGTTTCTTATTGAATTTAACGTTTGGTTAATTAACATCCTCCGGAGAAAATGGTTGATAAAATTTTAAGTGAGATTAGGCAGGAAATTGCAGGTTTAACCTGCAAAACCGAAATAAGAAATGTTGGTAAGATTTTAACACTTGCCGATGGGGTTGCGACCGTTGATGGGCTGTCAAAGGCGATGTACAATGAAATGATCGAGTTCCCCAATGACGTTTTTGGACTCGCTCTAAACATCGAAGAAGAAGTTGTGGGCGTCGTTTTACTCGGAGATAGTTCATCATTGAAGGAAGGGGATGAGGCAAAAACCACCGGTAAATTGCTGTCGATACCGGTTGGAATGGAGTTGCTCGGACGCGTTATTGATGCACTCGGAAATCCCATTGACGGCAAAGGGCCCACCGGGTGTAAAAGCTTTCTGCCGGTGGAACGCATTGCCCCCGGTATCATGGCGAGAAAGGCCGTCAATCAACCATTGCAGACTGGAATTTTAGCAATTGATTCCATGATTCCCATAGGACGCGGGCAGAGAGAACTTATCATCGGTGACCGTTCCACGGGCAAAGGAAGCATCGCGGTGGATACCATTATTAACCAGGCGAATATAAACCGCAAAGGGCTTGCCAGTGGAGACCCGACATTTCGCCCAGTGTATTCCATATATGTGGCCATTGGGCAAAAAAATTCCACCATCGCCCGGATGATTCACACGTTGGAAGAGTTCAACGCACTCGAATACACAATTATTGTGTCATCTTCCGCTTCCGATAGTGCTTCGAATCAATACATCGCACCCTATGCGGGTTGTGCCATTGGCGAATGGTTCATGCAAAACGGGATGGATGCGTTAATAGTCTATGATGACCTTTCGAAGCATGCCGTAGCGTACCGCCAACTTTCATTGATCCTAAAACGTCCCGCAGGGAGGGAAGCCTTTCCGGGTGACGTTTTTTATCTACATTCTCGACTTTTGGAACGTGCTGCCAGGATGAATGAAGAAAATGGGGGCGGCTCTCTCACGGCTTTGCCGTTCATAGAAACGCAGGCCGGAGATGTGTCAGCCTATATTCCAACGAATGTAATTTCAATCACGGATGGACAGATATTTCTAGATGCCGACCTGTTCAACCGTGGCGTACGTCCCGCTATTTCCGTGGGCATTTCCGTTTCCCGCGTCGGGTCAACGGCACAGGTAAAGGGTTTTAAGCAGGTTGCCGGGCAAATAAAATTGGAATTGGGCCAGTACTATGAACTATCAGCATTTGCCCAATTTGGGTCTGACCTTGATGAAAAAACAAAAACAAAACTGGCCCGGGGGGCACGGATCGTGGAACTATTTAAACAAGCATCCCTACATCCAAAGCCCGTTGAGAATCAAATCATGCTGCTTTGGATGATGAAAAATGGTTATTTTGATGAAATTCCAGTGGAGAAGATTCCAACGGTTGCCGTCGAATTGGAAGAATACGCAAATTTGCACTTTGTTAATCTCATGGCTTCCATTGCGTCCAAGAAAATGTTGGAAGAGTCGGAAGAAAATAGGTTGCACACATTGGCGAAGGAATGGATAGGAACCAAAAATATTAAACCGCAATGAAAGGCATAAAGGAAATTCGTAGCCGCATGAAGGCGGTACTCAATACCGCTAAAATTACGCGGGCAATGCAATTGGTTGCGTCTTCTAAAATGAAAAAGTCCCAGCAATTGGCGTTACTAAGTCGCCCTTACATGCTTCTCCTTACGGAAATTGCAGAAAATTTGTCCAACCTGGGGTCTACCAAACTACGGCACCCCTTTTTTGAGCGTCGGGAAGTCAAAACTAGGGGAATCATTGTAATAGGGACGGACAGGGGTCTCTGTGGAGCATTGAATCAAAATATTTTGAGATTTATAAATGCAAACGTTTCAAGGGACGAAAATGTAAAGTTTATAACGGTCGGCAAGAAAGCAATGCAGTTAATTTCGATGGCAAAGTGGACGGTTACTGCCAATTTTAATGTGAGTGACCGGACAGAATACTGTGAATTGGCACCCATTGTGGAATTTTTAAAAAATGCATACTTGACCAATGAGATTGATTCCCTGGAAATAATTTTTGCACAGTATGTCAATCCATTGGTCCAGGAGCCCGTGAGCCAACGTATTTTGCCGATGTTAGATTTTCAAAGCGAATTGGAAAGATTGTGCAAAAACATGCACATAGATTTGGGTAAAATTTTACCCGACCAACGGCCAATGATTGTGGAACCCAACATTGGTTCCGTCGTTGCCATGCTGTCCCAGATGTTTCTCAGTCAAAACATCTACCGTGTAATTTTGGAAGCCAAGGCATCGGAACATTCTTCTCGGACAGTAGCGATGAGGGGGGCTACGGATAATGCGGAGGCATTGTCGAAGGAACTATCTTTGGAATATAACAAATTGCGACAGGCAGCAATTACCAACGAAATTGTTGAAATATCAGCAGCAACACAAAGTTTGTAACATGGAAAATATTGGAAAAATTGTACAAGTTATTGGAGCGGTGGTCGACGTGGAGTTCCAGATTAAGGCGACTCCCGATATCTACAACGCTCTAACCGTAAAATATGATGTCGAGGGGAAACAGGAGATTCTTACCCTTGAAGTGCAACAGCATCTTGGCAGGGGCATGGTGCGGGCCGTGGCAATGTCAGCAACGGATGGCCTATTCCGTGGGTTAGAAGTAACCGATACGGGGAAACCCATCGAAGTGCCGGTTGGCGAAGAAGTTTTGGGAAGAATTTTAAATGTCACCGGTAATCCGGTTGACAACAAGGGAGCGGTAAAAACCTCCAAAAAATACCCCATCCACAGGCCGGCCCCCACCTTGCTTGACCAGGATACCGGTTCCCAAATTTTGGAAACAGGAATCAAGGTTATTGATTTGATCTGTCCCTTCATAAAGGGTGGTAAGATCGGGGCATTCGGTGGTGCCGGTGTGGGGAAGACCGTGGTTATCATGGAATTGATCCATAACATAGCTACCGAACATGGGGGATATTCGGTTTTTGCTGGAGTTGGAGAGCGTTCCCGGGAGGGCAATGACCTGTTCCATGAAATGTGCGATTCCAAGGTTATCAACGTGGACGATCTTTCAAAATCAAAGGTTGCTCTGGTTTTTGGTCAAATGAATGAACCTCCTGGAGCCCGTATGCGTGTTGGGCTGACTGGGCTTTCCATAGCAGAATATTTCCGGGATGAGAAACACCAGGATGTTTTGCTATTTATCGACAATATTTTCCGATTTTCCCAGGCTGGGTCTGAAGTTTCTGCTCTGCTTGGCCGTTCCCCATCCGCCGTGGGCTATCAGCCGACATTGAGCAAAGAAATGGGAGATTTTCAAGAACGCATTACATCCACCAAAGAAGGTTCCATTACGTCGTTTCAGGCCATCTATGTCCCCGCCGATGATTTGACAGATCCGGCTCCGGCAAATACCTTTGCCCACTTGGATTCCACCATAGTTTTGGACCGCAAAATTTCTGCCCTGGCCATCTACCCTGCCGTCGATCCATTGGCCTCAACTTCCAAAGCGCTATCCTCCGACATTGTTGGCGAAGAACATTTCCGTGTTGCCCGAGGCGTCCAGGCACTATTGCAAAGGTACAAAGATCTGCAGGATATCATAGCAATTCTCGGGATGGATGAGCTTTCAGAAGAGGATAAGCTTACGGTTTCACGGGCGCGAAAAATTCAAAAATTTCTATCCCAACCATTCCATGCTGCCGAGGTCTTTACGGGGTTTCAGGGGAAATATGTCAAAACTGAGGACACAATCCGTGGATTTGCAATGATTCTGGACGGGAAAGTTGACCACGTTTCTGAAAATGATTTTTACATGAAGGGCTCCATCGAAGAAGTTATCGAAGGGAGCAAGGCGTGATGTTTTATAGGAAAGGACAGAAAAATGAAAAATAGGAGAATGAAAAATGTTATTTTATTCATGGTCGGTCTTTTGATCGTATTTGCACGGCAAAGCATCACAGCTCTTCCGCTGTTCAACGGTGATGGTAGCCTGACGGAAGGTAGTAAATATCTATGCCAAGCATTGGGAATAGACGACAAGGTAACAAATGCCCAGCAATTCACTGAATTTTTTCAAACGAATTTTCGGGGGTATGGAGAGGAGGTATCCTGGGAAAAATATGCTTCCCTCTTTAAATTTGATGAAGACACTTTTATAGAGCTGTTCAAAAAACTGTTAAAAGCGTGTGAGTTGCTTGGTATGAGCCAGACCATCCTGCCTAGGAAGGAAAAATATGACTATGTGATAATTTTTGGATCCGCAACGGAGGGAATGGAGATAATGTGCCAATTTATTAGGAATGAAATGGCAAACATAATAGGCAACAATCCCGACACAAAGATTTTCTTCATAGCTTCGCAGCGTCCATTGGATCTAAAGTCAGAGTTCATAGAAATTAAACAGTTGAAAGATAGCAATTTACCACAAACGGAAATACAGGCTGCCCAACTGATTTGGGAACGAGAACTCGGCGAGTATTCTTTTTCGTGTGAGTTCGTCGACGGTAAGCGAAGCCAAAATATAATGGAAAGCTTGCTCTGTTCCCCTGGTGCAGTGGTGGTGGTGGGTATTAATCCATACATCGCCCCGATAGAGAATAAGGTTCGAAGCGCCCTAGTCCGGGGCCCTCGATGGTTTGAATTCGGAGGAACTCTGGAAGGTGTTGGTTATGCCAAAGATTTGCCTTACAGTGAATTTATAAACCTCCTCGAAGATCAAAAGGTCAACTTCGAAAGTCGAGAGGTCAAGCTTGATCTACAACGGGGTATGATTTGGATTTACATTGATATGATCACCAATTGTGCTATGTTCGAATTCAAACAATTAACCGTGGAGGGAAAATAGAACCATGGCCTTGCTACTAAAAATCGTAACCCCCACCGGAATAACGCTGGAAAAGGAAGTAACGTCCGTAGCGCTTCCTGCGTCGGATGGGGAAATTGAAATTTTACCGGGGCATTTACCCCTTTTGACTATTATTCAGCCGGGAGAACTCGTTGCCAAAAATGCTAATTCCCAGGAATGTTTCGCCATAGATTTCGGGTTTGCCATGATTTCCAACGATACCGTTTTTGTCCTCACCGACGAATCACTGAACATCAACGAAGCTGACTTGCACGAAATTGAGGAAGCGGAAAAACGTGCTCAAAAAGCCCTTGAGGAAGCTCGCAGCAGACGGGAAGCTCTGGATCCTGCCGAAATTGAAAAACTTGACGCCAAAGTTAAATACCAAATGGCCAAAAAGCTCGCCAAAATACGGCATTAATCCGACGTTCTTCCCTTTCACCATTGCCAATTTTGGTCGCCACCCCATCAAAATGACCAAAACCGTTTCCTAGTCTTTGTCGTCGTTGGATGTTTTCCGTTCCGTCGGACAGCCAGCTTTTAGCCAGGAATGTATGAACTGGTCGATGTCACCGTCCATAACTCTCTGGATGTCGCTCGTTTCGGTGCCGGTGCGCAGATCTTTTACCATTTGATAGGGTTGACAAACGTAGCTGCGGATTTGATAGCCCCATCCAATTTCCCCCTTTGGCCCATAGAATTTTTCCATGGCAGATCGTTTTTCATCCTCCATTTTTTCGTATAGGCGAGAGCGTAGATTTTTCATGGCGGATTCCTTATTTTTATGTTGGGAACGTTCATTTTGGCATGTGACAACGATACCCGTCGGAATGTGGGTTATTCGAACGGCCGATTCCGTTTTATTTACGTGTTGGCCACCTTTTCCGCTAGAACGATAGGTGTCGATGCGCAGGTCAGTATCGTCAATTTTTATGTCCTCATCGTCCTCAATTTCTGCGATTACGTCGACGGAACAAAATGAAGTATGCCTGCGCCTGTTGGCATCGAAGGGGCTGATACGCACCAGCCTATGAACACCTCGTTCGGCTTTTAGGTACCCGTACGCGTTTTCTCCAATGATCCTAATGGTAACACTATTGATTCCGGCTTCTTCCCCCGGTTGCATATCCTGAATTTCCATCTCGAAATTGTTCCGTTCCGCCCAGCGCACATACATGCGTAAAATCATGTCGGCCCAGTCGCAGGATTCGGTACCGCCGGCACCGGCATGGATGCTCAGAATCGCATTGCAGTAGTCATGTTTGCCACCCAGGTAGGACGCCAATTCCAACCCGTTTAGGTCCTTGGAAATTTTTTTAATGAGCGTGGTTGCTTCCGACAAATACTCCGTGTTCTCCTGTTCGAACGATGCAAATTCCAGTAAAATGTTTATTTCATCTGCTACTTTTTTTAAATTTTCCACGCTTGCCAGTTTCCGTTTGAAAGCGTGCAATTTGCTACCCATTTCCTTCGCTAGGAGCTGATTATTCCAAAAATCAGGAGCCGACATACTTTCTTCCATTTTGCCGATTTCATGCCTTAGGTTGTCGATGTCTAAAAATGCCGATAGGGTTTTGATGCGATCGTTGATCGCATTGGCCGCCGATAAAAATTCTGATAATTCTTGCATTGAGAAATTCCGTTATCCCAAAAAAATCACCCTAGGAAAAATTTTCCCCAACGCCAGCCATATCAATTTAAACACCGGCACTAAAAAATTCGATGGGCCAATGAAATGGCATTGGGCAGGCAGTACATTTTTCTGCTCCAGCATGCTTTCTGCTCTTCAGCATGCGCTTCTCGGTGAAATGACTATGGATTAACATCCTCCATTTGTAAACTTTCGCATAGGAATTTTTTGTCCATATTTTCAACTTGCAAAACCTGGCCCGGGTAAAAAATTACGGCACTTTCGCAAAAATTTCGCAGTTCCCGTATGTTTCCTGGCCACTTATATGTCGTCAATATTTTCATCACTTCGGGGGAAATTTCGACCCCATTGAGGTCGTTCGACTGGGCGAAAATTTTGATATAGTGGTCGAGGAGCAGTGGAATGTCTTCCACCCTCCCGCGCAGAGGAGGCAATTCTATGGTAACAACGTTTAGGCGGTAGAGTAAATCTTCGCGGAACAGTCCCTGGTCAACGAGCTTTTGGAGATTTCGATTGGTTGCACAAACGATGCGAACGTCGACGGAAATGTTTTCGGAACTGCCCACCCTGTTGAATGTCTTGGTCTCCAAAAAACGTAGCAGTTTTATTTGGGTTTGAATGTCGATTTCTCCAATCTCATCGAAAAAAATTGTCCCACCATTGCTCGATTCAAATAGCCCAATGCGCCTACTATCTGCACCGGTAAAGGCACCCTTTTCATGGCCGAACAGCTCACTTTCTAGCAAATTTTTTTGCAGGCTGGCACAGTGTATGGCCGTAAAAGGTTTGGAAACACGCTTGCTAAAATAGTGGACAACATTCGCAAATAGCTCTTTACCCGTTCCCGTTTCCCCTTCCAGGAGGACCGTTGCCTTGGACTGGGCAACCTTTTTTATTTTTCCCAATAGATCCGTAATCGCTTTGGACTTTCCCACTATCATGTCCGGCGAAAATAAATTGCCCGAAGGGACATTCTTTTTAGTTTGTGAAATGTCACCGGGAATACCTTTTTTAGTGTGCTGGTTGTTTCTGTTTACAAGTGCACGCCGCATTAGCATTTCCAACTTTTCAAAATCCAATGGCTTGGTTACAAAGTCATAGGCCCCATGCTTAATTGCTTCCACCGCCGTTTCCACCGACCCATAGGCTGACATCATTATGCATATGGGGCCGTATGGCCTACGCAAAGCCTCATCGACGACAAACATGCCGTTCTTCCCCGCCATGCGCAAATCCGTCAAAATGATGTCAAATTTTTCATTCTTCATCAGGTTGACAGCCTCGTTGAAGTTCGTCGCAAAGAAAACCTCATATTCATCGTCGAGTAGCTGCCCCAGGGCGTCACGGGTATTTTTTTCATCGTCAACTATCAGCAGGCTAGGAAGCATCCTTTCCTATGTCTCTAGCAAAAAATGGAATCTTGTCCAAGACTTTTTCCTGAAAATCTTCGAAGTATAGGTAAATTACAGGAAGGATAAACAGCGTTATTATTTGCGAAATTACCAAACCTCCGATCACGCATAGGCCAAGGGGCCGCCGGGAAGCTCCATCGGCTCCCCATCCCACGGCTAACGGTATCTGGCCCATTACAGCGGCCAACGTTGTCATTATGATGGGACGAAACCTCTCCAGGCATGCCGTACGGACAGCTTTTTCTTTGCTCATGCCTTCCTTCTGGCGAGCAATGGCGAAATCGATCATAAGAATTCCGTTCTTCTTAACTATGCCCAGCAGCATGAACAATCCTATGAATCCGTACAGCGACAATTCCATGCGGAAGACTATCAGTGTTAGGAGCCCCCCGACCATCGCCACTGGCAATGCTGACAGTACGGTCAACGGGTGAATATAGCTCTCATACATGATTCCTAGAATTATGTACATCACAAATATCGCAAGAATTAGCAGCACTATTATGCTCGAAGATATTTCCCTAAATGTTTTGGCTTCCCCTTCGAAGGATCCGATGATATGTTTCGGAATAATTTTAGAAGCCGTTTGCGTTACGAATTCTGTGGCTTCCCCTATGGGATATTTGGGGTGTAGGTTAAAAAATATGGAAACCGATGGGAGATTTTTCGTATGATTTACCTGGGTTGGTCCCAGCGTTTCCCTTGCCGTTGCGACGGTTCTAAATGGCAATAGCTCCCCACTGTCGCTCCGAAAATATAGGGAATTTAAACTATCGGCATTTTGACGAAAAATATCATCGCTTTCAACGATGACCTTATATTGGCGGGTCTGTGTCTTAATTTGATAGCAATAGTTGCCGGAATAGGCCTGTTTCAGCATATTTTCGATGGAATACACATTTACCCCGTAGCGCGCTGCCTGGGCCCGCAAATAGTCTATGGAAACCTGGGGACTATTGACCGACATGTCCGTTGATATGCTGGTAAAACCCGAATTTTGCCTCATCGCCCCCACGAGCTCGCCCGCACATTTATATAGGGCATCCGTGTCCATTCCCGATAGGACATAGACATACTTGCCCTGGGTGGTGCTTACGGCACCGGTATTTACGGATAGGGTTGGCATCGGACGAACGAATGCCAATGCGCCCGGAATGGCATACAAATCACGCATTAGCATCTGGGATACGGTTTGAATTTTGGGACGTTTCCCATGCTTCAACACACAAACCGCCAGCCCCTGATTGCCGGGCAACATCCCCGTTAGACCTGCCACCGACATTGTTTTATCCACGTGGGGATTTTTTCTCAAAATTTTCTCAACTTGCGTCTGGTAGCCTTTCATTTGAGCAGGAGACGTCCCTTCCTGGGTAATGAACACACCCATCATATTGCCGCTATCCCCCTCCGGTAGAAATGTTTTCGGCAAAGCTACGAATGCTAGGAACGTTCCCAACAAACTTACCACCCAAACTATGACTGACCATTTCCTATGGGCAATGCACCAGTCAAGGGCCTTGCCATAGACTTTCAAAAATCTATGTTCCAGGTTATGGGATGCTATTTCTAGCTTTGTTTTATTTTTCTTTTTTATGGGCTTCAGCATTCGGGCACACATCATCGGGGTCAATGTCAATGAAACCACACCGGATGCCAAAATGGCCACCACAATTGTTATGGAAAATTCTCTAAATACCCGACCAATCTGTCCGGACATGAAAACGAGAGGGATAAAAACAGCCGCGAGGGATAATGTCATCGACAGGATCGAAAAACTAATCTCCTTTGCCCCCTCGATGGATGCCTTTAGGGGACTTTCCCCGAAATCTTCCATCCTTCGTATCATGTTTTCCAAAAACACGATGGCGTCGTCTACGAGGAAACCAATGGCAAGGGTCAGGGCCATGAGGGATAGGTTGTCGATGGAGTAATTTAACATCCGCATGACGATGAACGTAATCAATAGAGACAGGGGTAATGCAACAATTGGGATAATCGTTTCCGTAAACCGACCAAGGAACAGAAAAATTACGCCAACGACCAAAACAAATGCTATTACCAATGTCTGCTTTACATCCCTTATGGATTCTATTATGGACTCAGACCTATCATACATTTTTATCAAATTGATGGAACCGGGTATCTGTTTCTTGAAAATTGGTAGCAACTCGTTGATTCTTTTTGCCAACTCTATGGCATTGGCTCCCGCTGCACGGGAAACTGCGAGGATTACGGATGAATTATAACTTTCTTCGCGGCCAGACTGCCAGAAACTGGCGGAAAAATCATCGGTTTCCAACTTGTCGATGCACTCTGCAATATCTTTCAAATAAATTGGAGCATCGTTTCTATACGCCACAATTAGGTTTAAATAGTCACTCGCATTTTCCAATTGGCCATTTGGTTTTATCACGAGGGTTTTGGTAGCATCCTTTAGTTGGCCAGTAGACAGGGACACCGTTCCTGCTTGGACAGCTTTTATAACATCGTCGACGGTTATCCCTCGATTGTAGAGTTTTTCATTGTTTACCAATATTTTTACTGCCCTTTGGACACCATAGACGGTAACGTCCGACACCCCTTTAAGAACCTTTATGCGCTGGGCGATCTGGTCCGATGCGTAGTCGTAGAGATCTCCCTTGGTCATCGTATCGCTCGTCAACACCAGATAATAAATTGGTTGGCTGTTGGGATCTGTTTTTTCAAACACCGGAGGGGTTGGCATGTCCCTGGGAAGGGAACCGGTTGCCCTGGAAATGGCAGATTGCACATCGATGGCTGCCCCATCGATATTTTTGTCCAGGGAAAATTGTAAAACAATCCTTGTGCCGCCCTGGGAGCTTGAAGATGTGACCATTTCGAGTCCCTGAATCTTCATGAATTCTTTCTCCAGCGGGGATGCAACGTTCGCTGCCATCGTTGTGGGATCCATGCCGGGAAACATTGCCCGTACCTGTATGACCGGATAATCCACGGCGGGCAAATCGCTAACCGGCATTGCCCGGTAGGAGAATATGCCGGCAATTGTCAGCATCAAAGTCAACAAAACCGTCAAAACTGGACGTCTAATAAAAGGTTCAGATATGCTTTCCATATTTACTTGGTCGTTGGGTTTTTCTCCGCAATTTTCCTATTTTTTTCTAAATTTTCCCCGAAAGAGTTAGGCTGCGTATCGGGCATTTCCATAACCTTCATTCCGGGAGCCAACATCAGTTGTCCCCTCATGACGATGGTTTCTCCCTCACTAACTCCATTTTTAATCACCAGCATGTCACCGTGTATTTGTCCGATCTCCACCGGTCGAAATTCCACCGATTTATCTTCTTTGATTACAAAAACATAGCGGCCCTGTTGTCCAAGTTTTACGGCCTCCGCAGGGACTAAAACCGAATCCTTTGCCACGGTTAGCAAAAGTTTGGTACGCACGGATTGACCTGGCCAAAACCTATGTTCGGGATTTTCCATGGACGCCCTTAGCTTTATGGAACCCGTTCTCCTATCTATGGAATTATTGATAAAATCAACGTATGCTTCCCCCTTGACACCATCGTTCGAAATCGGAGAAACTTCCATTTTTAAACTTCCCTCTTCGAGGTTGAAAAACTTTTGTAAATCATAGAAATCATTCTCGGATATGCTGAATTCAACATACAATTGATCAACGTTCTCTACGGTTACCAGAGGTTTGTTGATGGACATCGCCCCGACGACATTTCCAACGTCCACCAGGTATGCCCCGGCAATGCCGTCTATGGGAGACACTATGTTGCAACGTTCCACGTCGATCTTTGCCTGTGCAACCTGTGCATTTGCCACATCAACGCTGGCGATATCCTGTTCTACCTGCGTCTCATATGCTTCATACTGCTGTTGGGCAATATAATTCTGCGGGACCAACGCCTTTGAACGTTCCAGCTGTGCAATATCGACCTTCCACTTCGCTTTGGCAGCCATCAGTTGGGATTCCGCCTTCTTCAAATTTTCTTCGTATACGCGGGAATCTATCGCATACAAAGGATCGCCAACCTCTACCTTTTGCCCCTGCTTGAAGTTTACGGCAACTATTTGACCACTAACCTGGGGAACAATGGCAACCGATTCGGACGCTACGCAGCTTCCAATGGCTTCGATGTAAAGGGGAAGATCCGCAACCGTTACCTTTGCTGATACCACCGGCGTCGGAGGACGTGCCGCTTGTTTCCCCCGTCCACATCCGCCAACAAGTATCAGACACATTGATGCGATTAACACATAAAAATTTTTCAAAACTTTCATTATCTATTAGCTATTGTTGTTTACTCTCAAAATTTACTATTCCCATGGCATAGGCCAAATCAACCACCGCCACCGCCAAATTATTTTTCGACACCACCGTCTGTTTCCTAGCCGATGCCAATTGGGTTTGTGCTGCCATTAGGTCACCAAATGAAGAAAGCCCTTCCTTATATGCGATTATAATGGAATCGAAGGATTCCTGGGCAGATTGTTCATAGTTCCTCGCAGCGCTAAGCTGTTTTATGGCAGACTTGAACGCGTAGTATTTTGCCCAAACGTCGGAAGCGATGGCCAGTTGCATTCGTTTTAGTTCCTGCTCAGCACTTTTCAAGGCAGCCCGCGCTTCAATGATATCATACATGTTATTAAATCCGTCGAATATGGTCCACCGCAGGGATGCGTAGACATTGAAATTATTAAAATGTTCGTTTCCACCGCGGAACCACTTCCTATTGCCAGCCCCACCGATGACCAATTCGGGCAACAGTTTTGAGGAATTAGCCCACGTCATATCCTTTTTGGCCATGACGACCGAATGTTGGGCCAACATGTCCTGCCGTGTTTGCATTGCTCCGCCTATTAGGTCTTGGACGTCAATATCCAAGTCATTAATGTCATTTTCATCATTGGATTGAACGATTTGTATGGCTTTGGAAACCGGTACTCCTATTGCAGTTGCCAAGTTTGCCCGGGCTAGCTCCACATGTGCCCTGGCATTTTCAAGATCAAATTCCGCGTGCGACCTATTGGCCTTCGCCTGTAAAAAATCCTGGATGTTGGATAATCCGGCTTGATTTTTTATGAAGGCGGCATCGTATGCCACAAATGCATCGTCCAAATTCCTTTGGCTGGCTTCGACCGTTTCTTCCGCAGAATCCAATGCGAAATAACATCTCTGAACCTCATATGCTAAAGTTTGCAGAGCCCGATTATGCTGATAATTTGCAGCATAGAGCAGTTGTCTGGCCGCATCCGCATATTTGGTATGTCCTCCGAATTGGAAGATGGAGTATTGTATTTCAATGGCCGGATAAAACGTCGTTGCGGAATTTTTCAACCCGAG
This sequence comes from Puniceicoccales bacterium, assembly GCA_031258695.1. GTDB lineage: Bacteria > Verrucomicrobiota > Verrucomicrobiia > Opitutales > JAIRKQ01 > JAIRKQ01. The sequence goes on along the minus strand of JAIRMM010000016.1, from coordinate 8,446 downwards.
AGTATTTGTTTCCGATTTCTCTGTTACGCCGGACATTGTTATTCTTGGAAAAAAGATGCTGGCTGCTTTCCCGCTCTGTGCTGCTGCCATGCGGGCCGCTTGCCAACTTTTCTTCGTGGATGGATTATTTTCAAATGCAATGTCGAGCAGCATCGGCAAATCCAATGCCGAACCAGATGGGTCCGGGACAAAATTGGCATCGCCGTATTTTTGCAATTGCCGTTGCTTCGCCTGACTTTCCCTAGCTGGTGGGTCCCAAAAGACATCATCCTTTTTCGATACTCCACTGTCGATGCTGCTACATCCAACGAGCAACCCCATGGATACACTCACCAAGAATGGATTACATAACCTACGAAAAAACTTTTCGACGACCACCATCTCGCCTAAAATACTTCTTCATAAATTGGAAGTCAAATCTTTTAGAGATTTTAATTACATTTATCTCGCCTTAAAAATATTATTTTTTAGGGATTTTCAAAATGTTTCCAGCGGCAAAAGATTTATTGATGGCGGAAAGTTACGCCATAGGACATGCTTCCAAAGTTTTGGATGAAGGTTTTAGCAAGGCGATTGAAATTTTGCTAAATCATAGGGGGAAAACCATTGTTTGCGGAATGGGGAAATCGGGACACATCGCCAAAAAGATAGCCGCCACCTTTACCAGTACCGGACAACCCTCCGTATTTCTACATCCCGCCGAAGGTGCCCATGGGGATTTGGGAGTTTATTCCCCTGGCGATCCCACGCTTTTACTGTCAAAAAGTGGTACTACGGATGAAATACTCTGCCTAATCCCGGTTTTGAAAAAATTTGAGTCCAAGATCATTTCCATCGTGGGAAATACCAGCTCCCCCATTGCCAAATCATCGGACGTTGTGATTGATATTTCCTTTGCCAAGGAAGCGGACCCTCTACAAATGGTTCCCACGACCAGTGCCATCGTCAGTTTGGCAATCGGAGATGCCATCGCAGCCGAACTAATGTCCCGCCGGTCCTTTTCCAAACAAGATTTCGCAACTTTTCACCCCGCAGGACAGCTTGGAAGGAACCTTCTCCTAAAAGTAAAAGATGTGATGTCGCCCCTGCCGTCCTGTGCCGTCATAAAATCCCATAGTACCCTGCGTGAAATTGTAATAGCCATGACTGAGTTTCCATTGGGAGCAGCTCTAGTAATAGACCGGGATGATATTTTATCGGGCCTGGTAACGGAGGGTGACATTCGTCGTTCTTTGAAGGAAGATGAATCTTTCCAAAGGATTAGGGCAAAAGACATAATGACATCATCTCCCAGATATATAGATGCCGACAGCTATGTGGGGGAAGCATTGCAGATCATGGAGACTGGTCCGTCACAAATATCCGTTCTTCCCGTAATGGCAAATGACACCGCTGGCGGAAAATCCAAGGTCGTTGGCCTACTACGCCTCCACGACACCTATAAACATTAAGCTACCCCATGTCGACGGGGTCTACGTCGATGGTCCAAGTAGCATCCTTTGCATTTTTGAAAATTTCCACGCTTTCGTGGATTTTTTCCAAAACCGTGGCTACATTTTTTGAAAAACACACGGAAGAAAAACGGAAGCGGTCCTTCACCTTGTATATTACGGCTGGGGCTGGCCCCCGAAGTTCAAATAGTCCCTGGGATCGTTTGCGCAAATCATCGCAAATTTTTTTTGCCAAAAATTCCGTCTTTACTTCATTTTTTCCAGAAAAAATTAGCCGGATAATGTGAGAAAATGGTGGATAGAAGAATTCGCTGCGGGCTATTAGTTCATTCTTCAAAAAAGATTCCACATCGTTTTTGACCGCTAATTTGATCAGGTCCGAGGATGGGAAATTGGTCTGTATCACAACGATTCCAGGCTTATTTCCACGACCTGCCCGTCCCGACACTTGGATGATCGATTGAAAAACCCTTTCATTGGTCCGAAAATCAGGGAAATTCATGGCATTGTCCACATTAATAATGCCCACGAGGGACACATTCGGAAAATCCAATCCCTTGGATATCATTTGCGTACCGACCAAAATATCAATTTCCCCATCCCTAAAACGGTTCAAAATTTTGTAAAAACTATCCTTCGTCGTCGTGGTGTCGGAATCGAGGCGTTCCACTTTGGCTAGCGGAAACAATGTACAAACAACGCCCATAAGTTTTTGGGTTCCCACGCCGCTTTGCAAAATGTCATACCCTCCGCATTTAGGACATTTGGTTGGCAAGCTTTCAATGTAATTGCACATGTGGCAGCGCAATACATTTTGCTGCCTATGGTATGTCAGGGAAGTGCTACAATGTGGGCAAGCGGCAACGTAGTCACAATTTTTGCAAAATACCACCGATGAATATCCCCGCCTATTGAGAAATAAAATGACCTGTTCGTGCTTTTCTAAACGATCTTCGACCAACTCTCGCAGCCGCGATGAAATGATGTTTGCTTTCCCCATGGAACATTCATGGCGCATGTCGACCACTTCAATCCTGGGCAGCGTACTGCCATCGATCCTATTTTTCAACGCATTCAGTTTATACTTCCCTAGGGATGCATTGTATAGGGATTCGATGGATGGCGTTGCGGACCCTAGGATACAGACGGCATTGCACAATTTGGCGCGGTAGACCGCAACGTCACGGGCATGGTAACGGGGAGTTTCCGCCTGTTTATATGTCGTTTCATGCTCTTCATCGACGATGATTATCTTGGTATTTTTTAGGGGAGCAAATATTGCCGAACGCGCCCCAATAACAATTTTTGCTTCACCGTTGGCCATTGCCAACCAGCCGTCGCGGCGTTCTCCTTCGGATAGCCCACTATGCCAGACCACAACTTGAGCGGCAGGCAGATTTACACCACGCCTGATGCGGCGGACCGTTTGCGGCGTCAGGGTGAGTTCCGGGACCAAATAAATTACATCACCACCCGACCCCAGGACATTTTCTATGGCATGCAAATAAACTTCCGTCTTTCCAGAACCCGTAATGCCATGTATCAAATGTGTACAAAATTTCCCTCTGGTCAGGCTCTGGGCGATATCGGTAACGACGTCTTGCTGTTCGGTCGTCAAAATTATATCTTTCCTCCCGATCCCGTTTTCTCCAAATGTTTGATCGGTGTAGACAATGCGATTGGCCCGTTCAAAAGTCTCCCCGACGATCCCCTTGTCGACCAAAGAATTGATGGCGGAGGTTGAAAAATTTTTCAGTGCTGATTTTTCAAACATGCCGTTGGATTTTAGTAAAAATTCGTAGAGTGCGTATTGCTTTGGAAAACGGCGTCTCAGCACTTCACAATCTTCTTTGGATAAAGTTTTTATCAGGGAAAACTTTGTCACAAATTTGAATCCGGTATTTTTTCTTATGGCTAGGGGGATGACGGTTTCCAGTGGGGACTTATATGGCACCGCATAGTATTTGTGCATCCAGAATATTAATTTTACCATGTCCACACCGAGCAGGGGAAAGTCATATTCAACCTTTAAAATTTCTTTTATCTGAAACGACGATTTGTCCGGGTCCGCTTGGCAAGTATGAAGGATGATGCCCAATGTTTTTGTCCGTCCAAATGGTACCCTAACGAGCATGCCATCGGTCAAAATATTTTCCAATTCCCGGGGAATTGCATACAGCAACGGACCATCGAACATTCCGAACGTTAGAACCTCTGCACAAAGACGTCCCATGATTTTAAACCATCGGCAATATGGCCCTAAGGAGAGAATATATTAAAATGGTGAAAACGGCGGATATTGGTACGGTTATGAGCCATGTGACAAATATTGTAAAAAGTAGCCGCAGGTTCAGTCCCTTGAGGCCTTTATCCAGTCCTACCCCGATAACAGCACCGGTTGCAGCATGGGTAGAGCTGACCGGCATTCCGAAAACGGATGCCAGGATGATCGTCGTGGCAGTCGAAAAATCGACGCTAAAACCTTTGGAATTTGACAGCAAGGTGATGCTGTGCCCCATCGTATCAATGACCTTGTGCCCGAGGGATAAAACCCCCATCGACATTCCAAGTCCCCCGACCCCAAGCATCCAAATGGGGATGGTATGGTCGGCAAATGAATCCGGGAGCATGCCAAGCTTCGTAACAAAGTATATGGCAATGACCGGAGTGACACTATTTGCAACGTCATTCGATCCGACGGCAAACCCTATCAAGCACGAAGTGCCTGCCTGAAAACGCCTAAAAACATGTTCAACGCCAAATTCCCTATCTTTGAATTTTACGGTTAACCTGCGTGCTATGGTCCTAAATATTACGTATAGTATTGGGAAAATCAGCAACAATATACCCAATGCCCAGTGCGGATGCATACAATTTTTCCAAACCCCCCTTCCTCTCACTACGGCAATGATGAGTGCGATGACAATTACACTGGCGTAGGTGGGGATCCAATTGCATGCCCGTTGCATAACCCTGGAGCTTTCTCCCCGATAAATTGTAAGTTTTATTAACTTTATGGTGACCAGCGAACATGCAGCTGCTAAAAATGGTGTACATATCCACGATAGGGTCAATAGGCCGAACAATTTCCACTTGACAGCTCCGGCTCCCCCCAAAGTGGCGGCAATGCCTATCATCCCCCCGACGATGGAATGGGTTGAGCTTACCGGCAATCCGGTACGGGTGGATATGAGAACAAAACTACCCGTGGCAACCATGCACGCCAACATCCCCGCAATGTAGGCATTTTTGTCATGGAAACAGCTAATGTCCACGATGCCATCGATTAGTGTTTTGGAAACGTTAGCCCCCAGTAATATTGCTCCGAAAAAATTTAGGATGGCAGCGATTAGAAGCGCATGTTTGATCTTTAGAGCCTTGGACCCTACGGCTGAAGCAAACGCATTTGCGACATCATTTGCTCCATTATTAAATGCAACAAAAATTGCCCCAATTGCAGCCAAAATCAATATAAACACCATACTGAATATGTTCCCAACAATTTGTCTTTACCCGCGTTGAAGGTGAGAATAATCATTGTCACTTTTTATCCAAAAGGCAACCTTTTATTACAATAATAGGCATTACTCGACCGGCACATTCCCTGATTCTCCCGAAATTTACATTGATTGTACAGTTCCAACATGCCCAGGAAAAAAACATTGTCTTTTGTGTTCCAGCTGCTAAAGTCTTTCCTGTCATGGTAGGGGAAAGGGCCATTGTTATTCAGTCCGTGGAGAAAATATCTTCACAGGTGTTGGAACGTCTGTGGAAGGATGAACAATTTAGCATCGAAGCAAACAATCTGATACTGGAGTCCCTATCAAAAGTATTTAGGGATGGTGGACCAACCATTGCAATATATCCTCTTTCTCCGATGACAGAATTGCCAAAGGGTTCATCCAAGACATTGGGCAAGGATTTCACGAATCGCTCCATAGAAAAAAATAAAATGATGGATATCAAATTTCCCGCTTTTAAAAAATCTTTTCGTGGGTTGCAGAAGGAATCCATTGATGCGTTCGAAAAAGAATTCGACGAACGCTTGGCCCTAACAATAGGTAGGGAAAAAACCATACGCCTAAAACGTGACAAAAGGCGGCATCAATTGGCATTTTTTCGATGGATATTTTCCCTGTGCACCATAGCTAGCTTGCCCTATGTGGACGATGATTCGACCAAAAGTGCTGGCCTGTTATTTCCATAAACCGCACCATTTCTCCCAAAAATATGGGGAGGAAATTATTGCCCCCATGCAAACGGAAACCACTGGCGGGGATGAAATTTTCAGAAATAGGTCGACATGGGAGTGGCAAAAGGCAAGGATAGGCAGAATGATCAATAAAAAATACACCCGGGAGATCATAATTTTAACCGGTGGATATTCATCGTCGGAAAAAGAAATATCACTGCTGTCCAGCGAGACGGTATGCCAGGTGTGCCGAAGTATCCTCCCCACGACAAAAATTGTCCTTACCCGGGACAAACTGCCAGAGGAAGCAATCCAAAAGGATGCCATAATTTTCCCCGTTGCCCATGGGGAATTTATGGAAGACGGTGGTTTGCAAGCTGCCATGGAGGCGGAAAACTTGACCTTCATCGGAAGTGATTCGAAGGCCAGTGCACTATGCATGAACAAATCCCTCACAAAGCAAATCGTTGCAGAGGCAGGAATTCCCGTGGTTGATGGCATAAAATTTGTTCCAGTAAGTGCTCCTTCGCCCCATTCGATTAGCAGTACGCTCGGACATGATTTATTTATAAAACCAAATGCCAAAGGTAGTAGCATAGACACCCATGTCATTTCGTCGGAGATGGAATTGGGGTTGACCATTCACAGGTTAAACGAAGACATGGAGTATGTCGTTGAACGTAGGATAGATGGGATAGACTTAACGGTGGCCATACTCGATGGCAAAGCGCTTGAAATTGTGGAAATTTTGCCGAAATATGGCTTTTTGGACTATGGGAATAAATATACGCCGGGCTATTCCAGTAAAATATGTCCCGCAAGAATTCCCGAAGATACTAAAAATACGGTAAAACGGTATTGTGAAATGGCGTTTAAATGTTGTGGATGCAGGGATTGGGCCAGGGCTGACTTTTTATTCCAAAAAAATACCGGAAAGGTCTTTTTTTTGGAAATCAATACGATCCCCGGGATGACACAAAACAGTTTCTATCCAATGAGTGCAAGCGCCGCCGGCATAGACCTACCGACACTTATCACCGCATTGATAAATTTAGCCGCAGACAGAAAGGCAAAAAGTAATTCCGATGGGCTAGGGTGATTTTCCTGTTATTTTCAACGCCAATTTCAGAGTTTTTTTGCCAAAATGAATGTCTATCTTTGATTCCCTGTGGCCCGGAGGGACAATCTATAATTCCTGTCATTTGAATAGGCCACAGAATATGTTGTAAATTTCACACACACTGATTACAACGCCGACGGACAATAATTTCAACATTATAAATTTAGAGTTTAGGGCTTTGAATTTGAAACTTTGCTGAACTTTTCCCAGCAAAAACATTGGGATAAAGATCGCAATGACAACGAGCAACATCCCCGCAAAACTTAAAATGTGTATGAAAGCGTTTGGTACAAAAATCGCTATAAAGCCCTGGAATAACCGCACAAAGACATGATACCCCGGCAGAAGCCTTTCCATCCAAAATTTTACTAAAAAATGCATGAAAATCATCTTTTAAGCATAGACCAACACCAAAAATAGATGTGGCAATTGCAGTGGCTGAAATTGCAAGTAACAAGGTCTTCATAAAAGTCCAATGGCGGGCTACACTCAGAAGATTTACCAGCCCACTAACTTCCATATTTTTGCTTACAAGCGCTGTGAATGATTCAGGAAATTTAGTACTTATTAGGCATATCACACTGCACGTCCAAATAACATATACAATGGCAGGAATTATACTCCCCCATAGGCAGGCAGTTTTTAAGAGTTTAACATCATTATTACATATTTTGGTCAGCGAATGCAATGACCCTTGAAATCCAAACGATGTAAATATTATTGGCAGAATCATTGTCCAGACACTGAAAGTTTTTATCTCACGGGGCACGTAAATAATGGTTTCGGGTCTAAAATGTGGTACCATTATGGCAACCACGGAAATAACCATCAGCAATAGTCCAACAACGGCATATTTATTTAAACCGAGCAAAACTCGTGGGGATGAAACGATGAGTAGAAATAGTAATAGGGAAACAATAATTACTATTTTAGCCATGGCCATTTCCTTCAAAAAAGTGGATTGGACTATGGAACTCAACCCGTGCAAATATGCTGCGAGTAGCGCGAACATAAGAATTTTTAGTGAAAAATTTCCGAGCCAAGCGACCCTGGGTCCGGAGAAAATTAAGCTAACTTTCTCCAACGTATTTTCTTGGCTTGACTGCAGATTTAATTCAACCCGAGCCAGTGCAGAGAAGTAAGTTAACCCACAGAACATCACTATGACCAAAACACTTGGGATTACACCAATTTTTGCCAAAACAAGTGGCAGGGAAAGCATTCCAGAACCAATGGCGGTCCCGGATAGCAAAAAGATTGCATTTAAAGTTTTTTTCATGGATATCGAAATTGTTAAATTTTTACTAGAAGCTACGCAAATAATCCTCTCCTCGTGCGGAAGGGATTGCAAACTGAAAGAAAGCAACTAACAATATCGATAGTAGGAAGTATGTGCATATACACAGCAACACCCACACGCAGAAGCAATAACTGATGCCAACATACTCATTGAATATGGAATATATTATTTTCAATGGAATGTCAATCTTTTTTTACCAAAAAATACCACATAAATTTTCTAACACTTCTAGAAACATACCTCAAATGTTCCAAGAGGGGAAACGGTCAACGGGACAACTTCTTTCGTTAGGAAATATTTTTAAAGATCAAGGGGGGAATTTCTAAAATGTCCTACTGGCTGGCCAGGTTGATTATTTCCGTGATTTTCAATGCCAATTCCAG
>JAIRMM010000005.1 GCA_031258695.1 Puniceicoccales bacterium | reverse complement strand
TACCAGAGTGTGGTCGTATGGACTTTACGCTGGTGTTATGATGGAAAATGTTATCCTTCGACCATCATTGTATTGCATTTATAGGTCTTATACCGAAGAAGTCGCCCTGGAAGGGCGGATAGAACACCGATGGGATTTGTTGCCTCTGGGATTGCGTAATTTTATGTTGGGATTGTCCGGAGAAGTGGGCTGGGACTATGCAGCGAAACCCTATGGATTGCCCTATGCAGGTTCTTTGGGCAGGAGGGATTATTGCTATTACGGTGCGGCCCTTTGTTTAATCTATAAATTAGCCATTGGAGAAGCAAGCGTTGGCGTTTCCTACGAAGGCAATGCGGCGGAAAAGTATTCATGGGTCAATTGGGGGGAAGATTATAAAAATAATGTGTGGTTCAACGCCCTTGTAAATTTTTCATTCTGATGGCGGGAAGGTTTTTCGAGGGGTGTCATGGAAGGTACGCACGGGTTGACGCTGGAAAAGTTTGCATGTGGCGATTTGCTTTACGGGGCCTTTTTGCATTATATTACCGGATTTGGCGGTTTTTACGTGTAAAATTCCTCCCGGCATGTGGATTTTGACATTGTTTGAGCAGAGGTTTAATTTCCTTGCAACCGCAAATACTGCACATGCGCTGGAACCGGAAGCGAGGGTATATCCGGCACCCCGTTCCCAAATTTCTATGGCTATGGTGTTCCTGTCGAGGATTTTAGCGAATTGTACGTTTGTTTTTTCTGGAAACATCGGGTTACATTCTAAAAGAGGGCCCGCGGTTTTGACTTCTTCACGGGAAAGGTCGTCGACAAAAATTACACAGTGAGGGTTCCCCATTGACACCGGGTAATACCTGTAGGTTTCGCCGTTGACCGTAAATGTCGATGAACCGCAGAGGAAATACGGAATATTGCTGTCCTTAAACAGAGGACATCCCATATCAACTTCAATTTGATCCTTGGAAAGGACATTGCAGGTCACGGTTTTTTTAAAAGTTTTAACAAAAAATTCACTGTGGGGGGTAACCAGGCCCAGGTCAAACATTGCACGTGCAAAAATCCTAACACCGTTGCCACTTATTTCCGCCGTAGTTCCATCGGGATTGATTATTTGTACTTTAAAAATATTATCACTGACCTTCGTGCCATAAAGAATTCCATCGGACCCTATTCCGAAATTTCTATGGCAAATTTTTTTAATCCCTGCCATGGTCGGCAATTTAAACCTCGATGCATCCAAGAACAGATAGTCATTGCCCAAGGCATGGTACTTTACGAAACACAAATCATCATTTCCTTTGGACATACCCTATACTTTCACATACCCTAGAAGGGTGACCTCTTTCTGCATACCGTAAGCACGCGAGCAGACAACAAGCGCTAAACGGGAAAGGATCCCTTTGCCTTTTCATCGGGAAAGTTCCTTTCAGAGGTTGCTCACCTGGTCATTCGAATTGTTAGGCACTTCCTGATTGGCTGGTTCTTTCTGGCATAGGCCTTTGCAAGCACCACCTTCCGATTGGAATTCGGCAACTATTATGTTAATCTTTCTAACGGCTGCCAAACCAATATTATTGATAAGGACATTCTGCAATGTTTCACGCAGTGACCTGGAAATATCTGCTAGATTTTGCCTGCGGCTGATGCGAATGGAAATGTCGATGGAAATGATTCCTCTGCAACACTTGATTTTCGTGTGTATTTTGTCTCTGATACCCACATCCCTTGCGAGGGATTCGATAATTTTGTTTAGGGAATCCTTGCTCAGTGAAACAGTCCCTTCGTCACTTTTGGAAATAAAAATCCACTTTGGTCTACATAGCAAATATAGAACATAAATGATGGCAATGCCGACCATACACCATCCCAATAGGAATAGGTACTTTAATTGTTCCGCGCTCAAATTTTGTAAAATTTCTTTCATAGTTCTCCTTCGATAAATTCATTTTTGTCCGTCGTTTCCAAAATTTCAACACCATCGATGATGACATTTACCTTGCTAACACCTGTCATTGTCATCTTGGTAATATGGTCTATTATGTTTTGTTGAACATTGGAGGCTACTTTTGCGAGCTCACAGCCAAATTTCAATGTTAAACAAATGTCGATCAGATAGTTTCCGAACTCATCTTCGGAAACGTTAACCCCATTGATCGTTGATTTTTTGCTCGAAAAAAATGAAGCAATCCCGTTCGCAAATCCATGTTTGCCGACGGCCAATACTCCTTTTGTTTGCATGGCGCTTAGTGTTGCGATATTTGCAATTACGGAATGGTTTATCTTTATTTCGCCCAGGTTGCAGGATGAATCGTCGGAAACCATGGGAATGGGGAACGAAGAGTTTTTTTCTTTTTTCTTATCACTTTTTTCTGTAGTCATAGTTTTAACAATTTTTAAAGTTTAGGGCATCCGTGGGAGTCCTGCGTAAAAAATCGTCCACAAATTTTGTGGTATACTGGCCACTAATATAGCCTTTATCCATCATTACAGCCCTCACAAACGGAATTGTTGTCTTCACTCCACGGATCATATATTCACTCAGTGCACTATACATTTTTTTTATCGCAAGCTCCCGGGTTCGCTCTGAAGTTATCAATTTGGCAACCATACTGTCATAATACTGTGGAATAACATATCCAGAATAAACATGGGAATCAACGCGAACACCATGGCCGCCCGGCGAGTAATATAACGCTATTTCTCCGGGGCAAGGGGCAAAATTTCGGACGGGATCTTCCGCATTAATTCTACATTCGATGGCATGTTTGTTAATTTTAACGTCCCTTTGGTCGATGGTTAACTTTTCACCGGCCGCAATATTTAGCTGCCACTTGACCAAATCGATACCAGTCACTTCTTCCGTTACACCATGCTCAACCTGTATGCGAGCGTTCATTTCTATGAAATAATAGTGACCCTGTTTGTCCACTAAAAATTCGACGGTTCCCGCATTTTGATAGTTACATTTTTTGGCAATTTTAATGGCTGCATTGCCCATTTCATTGCGTAATTTTTCCGATAGGAAAGGGGAGGGCGCCTCTTCAACCAATTTTTGGTAACGCCTCTGGATGGAACAATCCCGGTCGAATAGGTGGATTATCTTCCCATGCTTGTCCGCTAAAATTTGAAACTCTATGTGATGGGGATCTTCGATATATTTTTCTATGTACACGGATCCGTTGCCGAACGCTTTCTCAGCTTCCGACCGCACCATTTTGTATTCCTTGCAAAAGGAAACGGAATTATTAACCAATCGCATCCCCTTGCCTCCACCGCCGGCTGCTGCTTTTATAATCACCGGATATCCGATGGAGTCTGCAAGATTTTTTGCTTCCATTTCGTTATCTATTATGCCGTCGCTGCCAGGTACGCATGGAACATGTACGCTTTTGGCAATGCTTTTAGCCATTGATTTATTCCCGATGGAGGCAATTGTTTCCGGAGATGGACCAATGAATGTAATGTTACAGTCATGGCATTGCTGCGCGAAGGTAGAATTTTCCGATAAAAACCCATAGCCGGGGTGAATGGCATCCACATTGGTTATTTCCGCCGCACTGAAAATTCTGTCTGCTCTAAGATAGCTATTGGTACTTGTGGCATCACCTATGCAGATGGCCTCATCTGCCAGCTGAACATGGAGGGACTGGTCATCGACCTCCGAATAAACCGCCACTGTTTTTATGCCAAATTCTCTGCATGCCCGAATTACGCGAAGGGCAATTTCACCCCGATTTGCTATCAAAACTTTTTCGAACATATTCTATGATCTTTTAACCTTAAACAGCGGCTGTCCAAATTCAACGGGTTGTCCATTTTGTACGAAGATTTCCCTGACCACACCCTTGACTTCGGCTTGTATTTCATTCATCACCTTCATGGCTTCTATGATACAAACGATGGTTTCGGTATCGACGAAAGAATCCTTATATACAAAATCCTGGGATTCCGGAGATGGGGCACTGTAGAAGGTTCCCACTATGGGCGATTTGATTATGTGGTAATTGGAATCATCTTCCAAATTCATCATCTGGGATACCTTATCTTCCCGTACTATGGCTGGGACAGCGTTGTTTGGCGATTGGACCACATGGCCATGGGCCGCTTCCCATCCTCCCTGATTGACAATTCTCAAACGCATGTTCTCCCGTTCAATTTCCAACTCATGAAGATTTGCATCCTTTACCAAAGTTACCAGTTGCTGTATTTCGTGTAAATCCAAAAAACCTCCTACCTTTTATTGTGTGTCTCCATGGAAAGAATTGAAAAATTTAATGCAATTAGAAAATTAATCCCCATCCGCTACAGGAAATTGTTTGATATGAACTAGAGGCAATAAATTCTGTGCATTTATTCTGTGCATTTAATATTTTCTCCATTTAAATTTTCCAACGGTATCCGATAATTTGTGATGGCATGGGTGCAAGTTATGTTGACTATTTTGAGGATCTCACTAGGAAATGTTACCGTTAAAACAAGGTATTACATTGAAGGGATATAAGAGGATAATTTTAAAGTTTAGTGGTGAGGTTTTAAAGGATAAAACCAACGGGTCGGCCATTAATTCCGATACCGTTCGTGCCCTAGGCAAAGAATTGAAAATGCTCCAGAAATTGGGACTGGAAATTGGTGTTGTGATGGGCGGAGGTAATATTTTTCGAGGGATGTCCGAGAACGAAAAGTGGGGCTATGACCGCCTCGGTGGGGATTACATGGGCATGTTGGCAACCATAATAAATTCCATGGCAATTGCAGATTTTTTGAGGAAGCTGGAAGTGGCGGTGGAGGTTTTTTCTGCACTTCCCATGTTGAATGTCTGCGAGACATATTACCCAAGATATGCCCAAAAGGCCATGGGGGACGGAAAAATTGTACTGCTCGCGGGAGGAACTGGCAGTGCATTTTTTTCAACGGATAGTGCGGCTGCTCTCAGGGCAAGCGAATTGCACGCGGACGTTATCATAAAGGCGACAAAGGTTGATGGTGTCTACGACAAAGATCCCAAACACCACCGTGATGCCGTTAAATTTGATAAAATTTCATTCCAGGAAGTCCTCCTACGGCACCTGCGAGTCATGGATTCTACGGCATTTTCACTGTGCATGGACAACAACATACCGATACTTATCGTGGATGCCCAAAATGATTTAAAAAATATCGGGCGTGCCGTCCGGGGAGAAATGGTTGGTACTACGATTTCAAATTTTTAGACACTTGAGAGATTTTCAATCGATATGGATATAAATGTAGAAATAAAAAAAGCGAAAACGGCGATGGATGTCGCCGTAAAACACACTTTGGCAGAATTCAATTCATTGCATACGGGGAAGGCTTCTCCCGGGATGGTTGAAAATTTATCCGTTGAAATATATGGATCGGTGTCAAAATTGCGTGAAATTTCCGCCATAACAACGCCGGATGTGAAGACCATACAAATCCAACCCTGGGACAAGGAAAGTGTCAAAGCAATTGAAAAAGCAATCCTGGCAGCCAATTTGGGGGTTACGCCCATTGTGAATGGCATGATTATTCGCTGTGTCATGCCCGAAATGAGTAGGGAGCGCAGGCAAGAATTGAGCAAGGTAGCAAATGGCATGGCCGAGGAGGGACGTGTTAAGGTTCGTTCCGTTCGCCGCGACAGCATCGAGTTTTTCAAAAAAGCTAAAAAAGATGGAATAATCAGCGAAGATGACTTGAAACGGGTGGAAAAAGATATTCAAAATATCACCGATGCTGCCATAAAGGAAATCGATGGCAGCCTTAATCTAAAAAGTTCCGACCTGATGAAAATTTAAATATTCTTCCGGGGAACTACTTCACCAATCGGACTAGTATAAGTCTTTTTGCCGATGGATTGTTTTTCAGGATTCTGATTTCTAGGAAATTTTTATTTCAAGGGGATAGATTTTTTCTCGACAAGGTGTACTAATACCTTTTATTGGAGGTGATGTCTGATTTTTATATACATTGGACTAGTGATTTGGGTTTTATAAAATTATGCCAGAGTTTGAAGAGTGGTCTAGAGAAGAAGGTGAATCTAAGGAAAATGATGTGGGGCAAGCCTCTGAAAAAAATCAGGCGCGGTATGCTCTAAAAAGAGGGCGAATCCCACAGGTAAAGAATTTTACTGAAAATGGTGAAGCTGCTGTAACCGCAAGTATCATCGATGTGGAACATGATGCAATAGGGGCTCGTTCCCAGGGAAGGCCCGTTTCAAATGTTCCTCCGGTGAAAAAGTCAACGGAAATTGTGGAGGAAGTGGGTGACGCAACATCGTCGGATAGGCGGTCCCATTCACATCAAAAAACAATTAGGCGTGAGCATGAACAAAAATCAAAATTCCATGGAGGGAAAATTCAAACCCACGATAGGGTGATACTTGAGAAACATCCTCCGACAAAATCTGAGGGCAAATTGGCTAAGTTTTGGAAAAAATTTTTAAAATTTTTTGGCATAAAATCGAAAACTCTCGAAAATGCAGAAGGCAATCAAAACAAGCGGCATACGGCAAAAAGGACAAGTAATTTTCGCACCCAAGGCACGCAGAACAATTTTTCTAAAAAAGCGAAATAAATTTCCATGGAAGTTGCTCATATCGTGGGGGATAGGCGATTGGTAGGTGATGTAAAAGTTAGCGGTTCAAAGAATGCATGCCTTCCCATATTGGCGGCGGCGCTTTTGACGGATGAGGAGTGTATAATAAATAATGTTCCCCGGTTGAGCGACATCGACACGATGCTTGAAATTTTCAAGGTCCTAGGCGTTGATTTTTCCTATGTCGGTCCCCATGCGCTAAAAATTCAAGCCCGCAATATTTCAGGGGAAGTTCCCGGATCACTTGTAAAAAAAATGCGAGCTTCCATTTGTTTGATGGGGGCGCTATTGGGACGTCTACGCAGGGTCGTCATACCCAAACCTGGAGGGTGTGTAATCGGAGATCGTCCCTTTGATCTGCACATCAAAGGATTTAAAGCGCTTGGCTATGAAATTTTCGAAAAGGATGGCATTTGGACAGTGGATGGGAAAGATTTGCACGGAACAAGGGTACGCCTCAGTGGTCCGCGTGGTAGTACCATGACAGGGACAACAAATGTTGTCATGGCAGCCATTATGGTACCGGGACAAACCACCATCGAGGATGCTGCCATTGAACCGGAAGTCGTAGATTTTTGCCGATATTTAACCCGCATGGGCGCTAGAATAGAAGGGATAGGGACACCCGTCCTAACCATCCATGGGGGAGAACCTTTGCATGGTTGCGAATATGCTATCATTGGGGACAGGATGGAAGCTGGCACATTTGTCTGTGCCGGACTAATCACGGGTGGGAATATTAGGATTTCGGGGCTTGAATTTGGTCTTCTCGACTCATTTTTGTATCCTCTTGGAAAAACGGGAGCCAATGTTTTTCAAAACACCGATGGGACAATACACGTACAATCGGGGGAGCCATTGGGGGCCATCGATGTGGCAACGGGACCCCATCCGGGATTTCCAACCGACCTACAGGCTCAACTGTGTGCGTTGCTCACCCAATCCGATGGGGATTCCACCATTAGGGAAAACATATATCCCAACAGGTTTATGTATGTGACGGAACTAAAAAAGATGGGGGCTGCCATTGACCATGTGGGGCCCTGTGCCCACATCAAGGGTTCCTGTTCCCTAAGAGGAACCCATCTGCAAGCAATGGATCTGCGGGCCGGTGCTGCGTTATATTTGGGGGGATTGTGTGCCTCGGGGGATACATTTGTCCATAACATTTTCCACCTAGATCGCGGCTACGAGGCGCTGGAAGAGAAGCTTTGCCTATTGGGGTCCAAAATCAGGCGTATTAGCGTCGACTAGACTTAGGACTTTAGAAATCACGGGTCTAGGGTCAGGACTCATAAGAGAAGGATTGACATTACAGGCAAACGGAATAAGAAGCCCGGCCTATGACTATATGGTTGATAGAAGAAGGGAAATTCGAACGGCTAAAGCCGTATTTTCCGAAGTCGCGAGGGAAACACGAAGGATGATCGGCTGGTACTTAGCGGAATTGCCCATGTCCTGCGCAATGGACTGAGGTGGAAAGATGCCCCCCGGGAATACGGTCCATCCAAGACATTGTACAACCGTTTCGTCCGATGGAGGAGGGATATTCGCTAGGATCCTGCAAAAGTTATCAAAGTGCAAGACGGAAATCTCGATGATTGATGCAACCCATTTGAAAGTACACAGGACGGCGGCGAGCCTAAAAAGAGGGTGTCTTCTCCCAGGCACATTGGGCGAACGAAAGGAGGGCTCGGTAGCAAGCTACATGCCGTTTGCGATGACCTTGGAAGACCGGTGAGGTTGCTGCTAACGGCCGGGAACGTCAATGACATCAAGGGAGTCGCCAAGCTTTGGAAGATTTACCGGATGCGAATTATTTGCTGGCTGACAAAGGATATGACGCCAGCTGGTTTCGGGAAGAACTGAGACAACGGGGCGTGAAACCATGCATTCCTCCTTTGCGTCACCGCAGAATCCAGTTGCCCTACGCATAGATTTGTATAAGCGACGCCACAAAATCGAAAATATGTTCAGCAAATTGAAGGATGCCCCATTGCCACCCGCTACGACCGCTGTGCTCACACCTTCTTCTCTTCCATCTGCATCGCCTGCACCTTCCTCTTTTATTTGAATTTACGGGGACTGAACCTAGGACTTGGATTTGTTAGCAAAGACTTCAGCATCAATTCCTTGAAAAAATGTATCAATTTTTTTTGTGACCATGGAAATTACAATCTGACTCAGTGGGAGCGAAGAGGTTGATCTTTGTGAAACTTTAGTTCTAAATTCATTCAGAATGGCGTCGAGATTTGCCATGAAATCCCTAAGGTTCTTTTTTGTGGCTTCTTTTTTGGCATGTATTTCGATCGCCTCCCTGGCTTTTTTTACAAAATCACCCTTGGCGACTGGGGTGGCGTTCTGCATACCCAATTCGCGTAAAGCTTGATCTTTGGCTGATTGTTTAAGGCCTGCGATGGTGCTCCGCAGAGCGTGCGGATTGGAACATTCAGCGCTAATAACTTTCAAGAGCTTTTTCCCTTTAGAAACATAGCCATCCAGGCGAGACTCATTGCCTTTATAGAACCCAGCGGCCTGATTCACTTGCCCAGGAAGAAAGGGTGGAAATATACTCGAAATTAAACTATTCATGGGGTGTTTTTTGGTAAAATTTGATACTAGTCAATTTCTTTTCAAAGAAGAGTGTTTTTTGCGAAAAAAATTGAATTGACAAAGGTATGGGAAACGAAAGATGATCCCATCATGGGAAGTTTTCTAAAGCTTTTATGTTTGTCAATTATGGTGCTGTTTGCTACGGCGTGTCAAACAAGTGCCCCCGTTGAACGTGTTACCGTTGGGACCGTGCAGCGCTTCATCAAAAATGGGATGACCTCCGCGGAAGTTGTTGGAGTTCTCGGATCGCCCAACTTGGTGACAAAAAATGCCGAGGGCAATGAAACATGGGTTTACGATAAAGTTCATTCGGAATATGAGGCAACGAGGTCTGAGTCTGGCATTTGTTTAATATTGTTCGGAGGTGCCAGGGCAAAGGCTTCCGGGAGTTCCAGTGAGCGCACATTGACCATAGTGGTGCATTTTGATAAAGATAGTAGGGTCGTAGATTTTTCCTATAGAACAACGTCGTTTTAATGGTACATATGTTGAAAAAATGCCTCGCGACATTATTTTTGTTTGTCCTGTGCCTTATGCCGGGGTGTGTTTCGGTCAATGAAACACGTGCTCCGACAAGCGTAGAAATACAATCCATACAAACAAGGGAATTTGATGTTTCATACAAAATTGCTTTCGCTTCCGTCGTCGATGTTTTTCAAGATTTGGGTTTTGTCATACAATCGTCGGATTTTACGACTGGATTAATCATAGCGAAAGGAAATGTTATCAACAGGAATCTTGGGTTTCTAGAGGCTGCGAGTGGGGTTCATAGTAAAATCATGTGGAATGTTGGTACAGCCCATGTGGAAGAACTCGGCGATGAAAAAATATCCATACGGGTAAGCTTTGTTGCAAATGCCAAGGTCATGTTTGAGTATGGAGCATCGAATGAATCAAGTAAAGCCATCCACGATGGTGAGTTTTATGCGAAATTTTTTGAAAAAATAGATAAGTCAATATTCGTAAGACAGAATCTAAAAAATCGATCCAATACGCAATCCCATACGGATTGAAGCGGGCCTCGTTTGACATCCTTCCATGTATTTTGCCCTTAGATTTCCCCGGGGCATGCTGGGTTTCGGCGGTGAAAACGAGAGGAATGGAGCCGGCAAAGGTGATATTCGGTTCATGGAAACAGGGAAATTTTGACCATGTTTTTTGTTGAACAATTTTGATAAAAAAATAGACCCTATCCATGGCAAGTAGGCTCAAGTGTGGTGTGGTGGGGGTAGGATACCTTGGACAGCATCACGCAAGGGTGTATTCCTCGTTGGAAGAATGTTCGCTGGTTGGTGTATATGACATCAGCCCGGAGCGAGCAGAGGAAATAGCGTCGAAATATCACTGCAAAGTTTTCAACTCCCTCGAAGAGCTTGGCAACGAATGCAACTGTGTAAGTATCGTGACTCCAACGGATAAACATGCCGAAACGGCAATTCCGTTGATTGAAAAAAATTGCCATCTCCTAATCGAAAAACCGCTGGCATCGTTAACGGAAGATGTGGAACGGATTTTAAAAGCTGCGAATGGCCGTGACAGGATTTTACAAACGGGACTGATCGAACACTATAACCCCGTGATGAAATTCTTGGAAACATCGGTTACAACCCCACGATTCGTAACGTCCCAAAGGCTGGCACCGTTTAATAGGAGGGGTACGGAGGTAGGTGTCGTCCTCGACCTAATGATACACGACATTGGCATAATTTTACAGTTGGTAAAATCGGAAATTATATCCATCGATGCCATAGGAATTCGAGTTTTGTCAAAGACAGAGGATATAGCCAACGCCCGATTGCATTTTGCCAATGGGTGCGTGGCGGATTTAAATGTCAGCAGGGTAAGCGAAAAAAAATTACGCGAAATCCGGATTTTTCAACCACAAACATATTTGTCGATGGATTTTACATCCCAGAGCGGCCATCTGATGAAGGTTCTGCCGGAAGGTCTGATCAAGGATGAAATCCCCGTGGAAAAAGAAGAACCCCTAAGGACAGAGATTTCATCGTTTATACAG
>JAIRMM010000008.1 GCA_031258695.1 Puniceicoccales bacterium | reverse complement strand
GCCGTTGCTCCGGCTACTCTAGTATTTAAAGCTCTTTCGAAGAACCCTCCAGCCAAGTTATCCCAATATTTTATCGCCGAATCTGCTATGCTCAATGATCCTGCTTGGACGCTTACTTCGTTAATTACGCCTTCGAAGAGCACCAGTGCGGTACTTGTTCTGGTAATTGCCCTCGCGGTAGCCGTTGTCACAGCTCCAGCCATACCCGCAGTTGCTGCTCCTTCGAAGGGTAGCAGTGTGGTGCTTGTTCTGCTAATTGCCCGTGCGGTAGCTGTCATAGCTCCTGCCGCA
Source organism: Puniceicoccales bacterium (assembly GCA_031258695.1). Lineage (GTDB taxonomy): Bacteria > Verrucomicrobiota > Verrucomicrobiia > Opitutales > JAIRKQ01 > JAIRKQ01. Next base: position 14,850 of record JAIRMM010000008.1, on the reverse strand, counting down.
CCTGCACCTGCTGCCGCTGAATCCGCGCCTCCTGCCGTTGCTGCGCCTGCACCTGCTGCCGCCACCGCTCCTTCGAAGGGTACCAGTGCGGAGCTTGTTCTGCTAATGGCCCGTGCGGTAGCTGCGCCACGTACCCCCAATTGGGTGCTTATTGTCGGAGCTTCAATTGTCCTTCCGTGCCATAGGGTTGCCATCATCGCTTTAATGCTTTCGCCTGCCCTTTGCCATATGGTTGTGTTTGCTGCATTGATTGCCGCTTGACTAGGAATTCCATCCATACCTTCACTCTCAATTAGGATATACGCATTTCATCAAAAAAACCATCCGCGTATCAATTTACTAAGAAATTCACACAAACAGCAAGCAAAAAATCAAAAGAAATCCGATTCAATTACCCTTCGCCGGACCGTTCTGTCGATTTCTCCAATGTATTTTATAATTTGCGTATATTTTTGCTCCGATTAGCCGAACTAGGGGATTGCTTTTGGGAAAACAATCATTACTTCATCTGTCATCATGGTAAAATGCTTTGCAAGACAAATAGCCCATTTGAACGACGGTGATGATGATGATGACGACGATGATACTTCGGATCATGGTTCGAAGGATGCTTCGAGTTATTCGTCGATGATGCAGAAACGGTTCCTTAGGGAAAGGAAGATTTTTCTGTGGGGTAGCATAAATGATGTGACGGCAAAGGATATCACTGAAAAATTACTGTACCTTGAGCTGTCGAACCCCGGCAAGCCCATTGATTTTTTTATGAACACCCCCGGAGGATCCATAACATCTGGCATGTCGATCTATGACACCATGATTTTAATTTCCTCTCCAATCCGCATAATAGTGACTGGGATTGCGGCAAGTATGGGATCAATTCTGCTCTGCGGAACAAAAAAAGGCAATCGGTTTTTATATCCCAATTCCAGGGTTTTGATCCATCAACCGCTCATCATGGGTCAGATTGTTGCCCAGGCGGTTGACATCAACATCCAGGCACAGGAAATGGAAAAGACCCGGGCGGAATTAAATAAAATTCTAGCTGCGTCTTCCGGCCAACCCATAGAGAAAATTACAAAGGATACGGATCGAGATTTTTATATGAACGCAAAGGAAGCGATCGACTACGGGTTGGCCGATAAAATTATAAAAAACATATTCTGATAAAAATTCCATGGAGGGAGAAACCATAAATGTCGCCTTTGTTTTCGATGATAAGTTCTCAGATTTATTCAGAGTTGCTGCCTATTCAATCGCCCAAAACACGAAGGCGAACCTTGCGATTTATATCATCGATTGCGGAATTTCGGAAATCAACAGTGGAAAAGTTCTCCAACTGAAAGAAAAGTGCGACAACATTCTATCCATAAAAATTGGTATGCCGGAACGGGTGGAAGTTTTGGAAAATTTCCCCACGGAGGCACGTTTTAATTCCGTCGTTTTTTATAGGCTGGCGATCCCAAAGGTATTCCCGGAACTTAGCCGGGTGATATACCTGGACTGTGATATCGTTGCGACCGGTGATATTTCTGAGCTTTGGCATGAAAATTTGAAGGGTCGTCCCTTCGGTGCCGTCGAAGAAGATGGTAATTTCTCCGATGAAAAAATCAGGGCAGATAAATTGGCATACTTGAAATTTCCGGAAGAAAACCGCTATTACAATTCCGGTGTTCTTTTAATTGATTCCAAAAAGTTTGAAGAATCCCAAATTTTTGAAAGGGTGATTGGGCAAGTAAAACAGACAAAAATTTTCTTTCCGTGTCCGGAACAGGATGCCATGAACATATGTCTCCGCAACGACGAACATCTGCCATTGCACCCGAAATATAATTTTATCCCATTCGCATCATTGTCGAAAAAATGTTTTTTCAACATTGAAAAAATGTAGTCCTCATCGAGTATGCCTGCGTAAAACCGTGGGAAATGAATAGGCCAACGGTTAAACTGTTCCATTGCCTTGGCCTTTGCCGCTATTCAACCTCTATGCTATTAAAATTCTGGCACTATGCCGACCAATTGGGAGATGTGAACCCGAGCAATAAAAATCCTTTTCCCACGCTCAAGTTTTTTTACAAACGACTGTTTCAACCGATGGGACGGTTTTTCTCAAAAGCCATGGCAAATATTAGTAAATCTTGTACGCACAAATGAAGACATGGATGAAATAATAAACATAGCATTTGTTTTCGACGATAGGTTTTCCGACCTGTTTAGGGTTGCCATATATTCGATTGCCAAAAATACAAAATCAAACCTGGCCCTACACATCGTTGACTGTGGAATATCCGAAGAAAACAAGGATCTAATTGGAAAATTTATATCGGAATTTAAAAACATTTCGTCGATGGAATTCAGGGTTCCGGAACGCCTAGAAGTTTTTGAAAATCTTTCGATAGAACCTCCATATAATTCCACTGTTTTCTACAGGCTAGAAATACCAAGGATTTTTCCAGCACTCGAAAGGGTGATATATCTGGACTGTGATATCATTGCCATTGGTGATATTGCCGAGCTTTGGAATGAAGATTTGAAGGGTCGTCCCTTCGGTGCGATCGAGGAGGTTGGCAATTTCATAGATTCGGATACCGTTTGGCGTAAAAGGATGACCCTGGGCCTTCCCCTGGGAAAGCGTTACTATAATACGGGAGTTCTCTTTTTCGACTGTGGGCAATACCAAAAGTCAAAAATTTTCGAACGCGTGGTTGAGTTTGTAAAAAGCACTAGGATTTCTCTGCCGTGTCCGGAACAGGATGCTATGAACATATGTCTCCGCAACGACGAACATCTGCCATTGCACCCGAAATATAATTTTATGCCCTTTTATGCGCTTTCCAAAAGATGTCTCCGGGTCATAAAAAATCCAGTGGTGATACACTATGCGGCGGTGAAAGTGTGGCAGTTAAATTTAAACAAAATTCTCATAAAAATTCTTTATTTATTCGGCCTATGTAGGTATTCATTGGGAATGATTCTTTGCTTTTGGCGATATTCGGATAGGGTGGATGGTGAGAAATTTTCCAGCAGGTCGGTTATCCCAACCATAAAATTCTTATATATACTCTTCCTCACAGAATTTTATCCCGAGAAACTTCAAAGGAAGATGATTAGAAACACCACCGTATCCCATGGATGAAATAATAAACATAGCATTTGTTTTCGACGATAGGTTTTCCGACCTGTTTAGGGTTGCCATATATTCGATTGCCAAAAATACAAAATCAAACCTGGCCGTACACATTGTCGACTGTGGAATATCCGAAGAAAACAAGGATCTAATTGGAAAATTTGTGTCGGAATTTAAAAACATTTCGTCGATGGAATTCAGGGTTCCGGAACGCCTAGAAATTTTGGAAAATTATGCTATTCCATCGTATTTTTCCACGGCCATATTCTATCGGCTGGCGATCCCAAAGGTATTTCCAGAACTTGACCGGGTGATATATCTGGACTGTGATATCATTGCCGTTGGTGATATTGCCGAGCTTTGGAATGAAGATTTGAAGGGTCGTCCCTTCGGTGCGATCGAAGAAGGTGGCAATTTTTTTAACGAAAAAACCAAGTTGCGAAAGATGCAGGAAATTAATTTACCCGAAAGCAAACACTATTACAACTCCGGAATTTTGCTAATTGATACACATAAGTTTGAAGATGATAAAATCTTCGAAAGAGTGATTGGTTTCGTAAAAGATACCGACCTTCAACTGTCGTGTCCGGAGCAAGATGCGATGAATCTTTGTCTCGACGATGATGAGCACATGGCCTTAGACCCGAAATATAATTTTATACCTTTTGCATCTTCATCGGAAGAGTGTCTCAAAAAAATTAAAGAGCCAATTATTATAATGCACTATGCCGGTAAAAAACCATGGGAAATGAATAAAAAAATTATTAGGTTTGCCGCATCGTGCGGCATGGGAAGATACCACATGTCTATGATGCTAAAATATTGGGAATATGCGGATTACGTAGATGAAAAAAAGTTTTCCAGTGGGAATATTTTTCATACTTTGAAGTTTCTCTACAAATGTCTTTTTCAACCCATTGAACGATTCATATCGAGAAAATGTTGCCATTTCCAAAAATTTTTCTTTGGACAACGGAAGAAGGAGGTCTGTTGAACGTGGAAGTAAGGAAAAAAGTCATTTTGACCGGCGTGCAACCAACGGGCAAACTGCACCTGGGAGGGTTGTTAGGCGCAATAAATAATTGGCAGAAAATGCTGGATGATTACGATTGTTTATTTTTCCTGGCGGACCAACATGCCATAACGATGCCATACGTCCCTGCGGAATTGAGAAAAAACACGCTGGATTGTGTCGCACAGTATATTGCCTGTGGGCTGGATCCTGAACGGTGTAAAATTTTCCTACAGTCCCAGGTAATTGGGCATGCGGAATTGATGTGGATACTGGGATGCATTACCCCCATTGGCCAACTGGAAAGGATGACCCAATTCAAGGACAAATCTAAAAAAGTTGGGGAGTCGGTATGTTCCGGATTGCTGTACTATCCAGTCCTAATGATGGCCGATATCCTATTGTACAATGCCGATTTGGTTCCCATCGGGGAAGATCAGAAACAACACCTGGAAATTACGCGGGATATGGCACAAAAATTTAATGGGACCTATTCCGAAACTTTTGTTCTGCCGGAGCCGTACATTGGAAAGACGGGGGCTCGCATAATGTCGTTGCAGGATCCAACCGTTAAAATGTCGAAATCGGATAAAAATCAAAGTGCAATCGTATGCATAACGGATGCCGATGCCGCCATTCGAAAAAAAGTCATGGGGGCGGTAACGGATTCCGACAATCGGATATTCTTCGACCAAAAAAATAAACCGGGAATTGCCAACCTATTGAACATATATGCAGCGGCGACGGATCAAAGCATGGAAACATCCGTTGCACAATTTGCCGACCTTACAAGCTATGCTCCTTTTAAACAGGCGGTCGCGGATGCGGTCATCGCAAAAATTTCTCCGATCAGAAATAAATATTTAGAAATTGCCAACGATGGAAAATATTTATTATCTGTGCTAAGCGCGGGCAAGGAAGAGGCCCAAAAGCGTGCCAACAAAATGATGGCAAAGGTTTATCGTAAGGTTGGATTTTTGTTAGATTAACACGGCATCGAATGAAAAAATTTGTAATATCTGAAAAACCAAGTGTGTCAGGCGATTTAGCAAAGGCATTGGGAACGTTTAAAAAATTTGATGATCGCTATGAGAATGATGAATATGTGATTAGTTGGGCCGTTGGGCATTTGGTTGAACTTTTCATGCCGGAAGATTTCGATGCATCCCTAAAGCGATGGTCGCTGGACACTCTTCCCATAATACCAGAAAAATTTAAAACAAAACCGATTGAAAAAGTAAAAAAACGTTTTAGCGAGCTTAAAAAATTAATTCAGCGCGACGACATCGATCTGCTCATAAACGGATGTGATGCGGGTCGAGAAGGGGAATTAATTTTTACATACATCTACGAATTGGCAAAATGTAAAAAACCTTTCGTCCGCCTATGGCTGTCTTCCATGACGACGCAGGGAATCAGAGATGCATTCGAACATCTTAGGAGCAGCGAGGAAATGCAACGTTTGCAGGACGCTGCCAAATGTCGTTCGGAAGCGGATTGGTTAATAGGTATCAATGGAACCCGGGCCATAACGACGAAAATGTTCCCCGTGATGGCTCGGCAAGTGGCGACCGTGGGACGTGTCCAAACTCCTACCCTGGCGATGATAGTGAACCGAGACATTGAAATTGCCAATTTCAAACCGACGAAATTTTGGAGGATCCTCGGAACATTTGGCATTCACAATGGTTCCTATGATGGCATTCTACAAAAAGATCAAAAGCTGGATGACAAAAATCCCCACGACAGGACCGATAGGTTGTGGGAACATGAAAACGCACTGGCCATCGTTGAAGCGATTAAAAATGAACAATTCGCCACCATTTCCGAGCAAAAGAAACGGTCCAAACAAACATCTCCGAGGCTATATGATTTGACCACGCTGCAAAGGGAATCCAATTCGCGTCACAGCATGCCCGCCAGCATGACGTTGCGAATTGCCCAATCTCTCTATGAGAAGCCTAAATGTATTACCTATCCCCGTATGGATTCCCGTGCACTGGCGGAAGATTACGTACCCACCTGTTACAAAATACTAGCCGCCATCAATGACGAACATAGAATCTTTGCCCAACGTATAATTGAAAACAAGGCAGTTAATGGAAATAACAGGAAAATTTTCAACAATAGGCAGGTTACCGATCACTTCGCCATTATTCCAACACCACAGGTTCCCAAAAACCTATCCGAGGAAGAATACAAAATCTTCAACATGATTCTAAAACGTTTTCTTTGCGTATTTTTCCCAGATGCAGAGTTCGATGTGACCACCCGAATCAGCAAAATCAAAGAATATTTATTTAAAACGGAAGGGAAGGTGCTGGTGATCCCTGGCTGGCTGGAAGTTTATGGAAAGAATGAAACCGAACAGGATGGCGTATTGCCTGCATTATCCGATGGCGACGGAATTCCACCACGGGCCAATGTCGTTGAGATAAAAATTGCGGAAGATGCAACCCGCCCTCCACCTCCCTACAATGAAGCGACCCTGTTGACAGCCATGGAAGGTGCCGGTAAGCTGTTGGACGATGAAGAGCTCGCCGATGCCATGAAGGAACGTGGGTTGGGGACTCCGGCAACCCGAGCTCAGATCATAGAGCATTTATTGGCTTTAAAATATATTGTGCGGGACAGGAAAGACCTCAAGGCGACGGCGAAGGCTGAAGATTTACTGAACTTCCTAAAGGCCGTAGACATTGAAACTCTTTCTAGCCCGGTCCTTACGGGCGAATGGGAATACAAACTTAGGCAGATGGAAAATGGCAATTTTGCCCGTAAAAGCTTCATGGAAGAGATTGCGGATTTGACTACAGCCATTGTTACAAAGGCGAAAAATTTTGTCGAAGGAAGTGACATTACCAAGGAAACTTCCATAATTTCTCCCACCGACCATAAACCGCTCATGGAAGGCCTACGCTGCTACCGTTCACAGGATAAAGCCCTGACAATTCAAAAGGTGATTGGGGGTAGGAAATTTTCCGAGGATGAAATTAAAGAGTTGTTGGCAAACAAAAAGATTGGACCACTGGATGGATTTAAGTCAAAGACAGGGTCAGACTTTTCTGCAAGTCTAGCCTTGGATGATGCTTTTAAGGTAAATTTGGTCTTCGAAAATTCAAACTCGGAATTCAAAACCGCAACGGCCCTAACCAAGGAGGAGATCGACAAACTTGAAGTCATCGGGAAATGTCCGCTCGATGGGTCAGATGTTGTTATGATGGACACCGCCTACGTTTGCAAAAACTATTTTAATAAAAAGTGCAAACTTAGGATTTCGAAAAAGACACTGGATAAAGATATTGAGATGGAGCAGGTTCAGAAATTGCTGGCGGAGAAGAAAACCGACCTACTGGAGGGTTTCCGGTCCAAACGAACGGGAAAATTGTTTTCGGCCCGCCTAAGTTTGCAAAAGGATGGCAGCTTTAAGTTTGAGTTCAAATAGATTTTTTTCCAATTTTTCTGCATGTTTTCTTTTGGGAAGATTTTAACATGTCACGGAATGGCAAGTACCGACAGCATGGCGCCTTCTGCCACCAATTGTTTGCACGTTGGAAGGTCCATGCCCCGGCTCATCATGTAGAACATGGTATCGCCGTCGATGGCACCGACCGTTGCACCATGGGAACACGTAACATTGCTGTTGGCAATGTGGAGATCGGGACAGCTGATGGCCTGTGCCCCGTCGGACCATAGTATGTTGTTGTTGCTTTGCCTTGCCTTGCTGTTTTCGGCATTTTCACTAATACTAATTTTTCCATAAAACTCAGAAATAGAAGAATCATCCAAAATTGTTTTACTGACGACATTCGACTTTGAGTTCATAGCATCGTGGGTTTGGGAGATGGAAAATTTTTGCCCATCGGAATTTTTCCCGTAAAAAAAGCTTTTTATGTCGGAAATTGCCCATTCACCTTTCAAAATAGAATCGACCGAAACGTCGAATTTTTTGCAGCTTTCCGAGAGGATTACACATTTTAGCTGGCTAGATTTTCCCAGTTCAAATGTTAGCTGAATAGTGCTTTCATCACAGTCAACGGCCAAAATGATGATGTCCAGACATGCCCCTTCACCCACCCTACACATAGCATTGGAAATATTACTGGAAGGAATGAACAGCCTTGTGGGGGTAACAATTTTTTCCCATTGGAGGTGATTGCGGACAACGGATCGCCCACCTAAAATTTTGTCCATATGATTTTGAATTATCCTCATTTTCTTTGAAGATTTTGAATTATCACCATAATTATCAATTTTAACATATTAAACTTTCCAACCCATAGGTGCGATGGCCCTTTAGGTATACAACCCCGTGAAAATTTGTTACGGTTTCCATTGCTTGTGATGCCGATGGAAATACCTTCCAATTGCAACCTATGGTATCCATCGAAAAATTTTCCGGTTCCCCTAGGACGATCACCCCATCATTTTCACGGAGCGGTAAACTTTTAAAAAGGGTAGCATTGTCACCAATCACACCGTTCCCTACCTCACAGCGGATCAGGGCTCCAATGACAAATAGCCGATTGCCATGGGGAAATGATCGATCGAACTGAGCCAGGGAGTTGGTAAAGGCTATGAAATTTGCATTGTAGCAATCGGCGAAATATGTCCTTGCCGGCGTCGCTATGATTTCTCCGCGCCATTTGGACGGCTTCCACAGATTAATGCGCCTTTGAATATTTGTCGCATCCATGCCACATTCCAGGGCACAGACACACGCCAGTACAAAATTCTTGACAATTCCCTGGCTCATCAGGCGAGGCATGGCAAAGGTTAAATTTTTTTCTCAAATACCACCGTGACATAATATTGGTCACCTTTCATAGCCATGGGGTAGCCCATATCTTCTCCGTTTTCTTTGACAACCCTACAGTGACCTTGAATTTTTCGGCAAGCACTAAACCTCAGGCATTCTTCGGGAAATATTCCATGGCCATTATTTTTTATGGCCCCGTGCAATAATTTGCTTTTTTCACGGGCGATCGTGGATTCACTCCCCATCCCCGCCATGTGAATCTTGCCGATCCCTGTCAATATGGCAATGTGGGGCATAACAAGCTCCACCAGCCTATCCATCGTAGAAATAGCATCAATGCCAACTTCGACGATCGCAAAGGACTCACCATTGGTCACGGTGGCAAGTGTCATGGGCACTCCCCGCTGACCATTTTTGTTTTCAAGGGTTACATTTCTTTCAATGCCGAGGAGCAATTTTAAAATGTCTTTCGTTGTGGTTTTCCCAAAACTTCCAGTGATGGCGATCACTGTGCCCTCGAACATCGATCGCGCTAGTTTTGCCATTTCGACCATGGCTACATTTGGATCGTCACAGACAAATTGAGGCAGGTCAATGGCAGGTTTTGGGCAGGAAACAATGGCACATGAGGCACCCCTAGTCCTAGCATCTCCGAGAAAAATGTGCCCATCCCGTAGGTCGGTCAGGGCAACATAGCAATCACCTGAACACAGCGAACGTGTGTCAGTGCAAAACCTCGCAACCTGTTCCGGTTTTTTACCATCCAACCAATGGCCAATGGAAGGGATAAAAATAGAATCAACGTGTTCTTTCATTGGGATTGATACCAATTATCCGATCTGCTGGATCCCTAAAATTTCTCCACGGGGGTTCCATGCGAAATTTTATCTGTTTATCTCGTTGAGTTTTGCCAAAGCATTCATCACGGCATCGGTGCTATCGCTGTAATTCGATTGTTGAAAATTGTTCAGCCCCTGATGGTTTTCGCAGGGATCAACCATATTCATGCCGGAGAAAAAACCCGCCGATTTAACGTCATAGATCCCTTTAATCCCTTTTCTCCAAGCAATGACAAACATATCCGACAGGGTTTTTAGATTTGGACTTCCCAGGAACAACCTCAGGGATTGGGACTGGTCGATCCATTTTTGTCGCCGGGCAGCTCCCTCGATGATTGCTTCATTGTCAATCATGTAGGCGGTGGAAAACATTTCCCTTATGGATTCGGGAATTTCATCGATGGCAGCTAATTCGCCTTCAAAATACCGAATTTGCTTATGGACTGCTTTGTTCCAAATGCCAGATTTTTTCAAAATCCTTACCAATTCCGGAGAAATAATCATCATTTCGTAGTTATCGTCCAGCCGCTTTGTGAAAACATTTTTCGTTGCCGGGGATAACTCGGGATAGCATCCCAAAAGGCGGGCAATTTTTCTCGTGGGAGAAAACGCATTCAAGTACGCATTTCTTATGCCGTCTTTCTTTATCTTGTCCCGCAGAACATCCCAGGGTAACGTGCCAGGGTTTTTATCCTTGGCAAAGTCAAATGGTAGCTTCCCCTTTGCCCATTCCGAAGATTCAAATACTTGGCAGGCTCCATATTTTTTCGCCAGTTCCCATGACTCATTGATCGTTTCATAGGAAATTATTTCCGCACATTCCTCGCCAAACCTAATGGCTTCTTCGGAATTAAACGAAAGGTTTTTGTTGTAGAGTGCATTTTGTAACCCCATCATGCCCAAACCTATGGCCCGGTACTTTTTAGCAAATGTTTCAGCAGCCTGGGAAGGGAAAAAATTAGCGTCTATCATCGCATCCAATGTGCGGGTGGCGACCGCTATCGTATGGCGTAGGGCATTTTTATCGAGGGAACCGTCCGGGGTCAAATGTTTGTTGATGTCCAGCGCACCCGTATTGCACACGGCAGTCTCATCGTAGCTTGTGTTCATGACGTGTTCTAGGCACAACCCCGCCCCATGAATTGTCCCATTTTTGCACATGTTCGCCCGATTGCACGTATCCTTAAACGCAATCTTCGGATATCCTGCCTCGAAAATTCGCTGCATGACTTTTTGCCAAACCTCTCGACAGGTTACCGTTTTGCCGGAGGCTTTACCCTCCATGACGCGTCGTTCCAGCTCTTCATATTTTTTATCAAATTCATCGCCGTACAATTCATGTAAACCTCTGGCGTCTTCTGAATTAAACAACGTCCAATCGGCATCCTGTTGTAGGCGATGCATGAAAATATCCGGGATCCACAGTACCGTTCCAAGGGTATCATCCGGCGCACTTCCATTGACATACCTTTTGCGATAGTCTATGAATTCCATTATATCGCTGTGCCAAATTTCCAGATACGCTGCTCCGCGACCCCTGCGGCGCTCGGTCCCCTGATTTGCAATGGCCAACTGGTGCTGGTGGAGCTGTAGAAATGGCATTGCTCCGGGGGCTCGTCCCCTAGTCCCCGAAATTCTTGCACCTTTTTCGCGGACATTGGTCCAAGAGCCCGCAATACCCCCTCCCCACTTTGCGATGAAAGCGTTGTCGGAAATTCCACGGGTCATGATGCTTTGCATGTTATCTTCAATGTGAAAGACGTAGCTCGACATCATCTGGGCCTTCGGTGTTCCCGCATAGTACAAAGTGGGGGTTGCCAGGCAAAACTTTCTGTCCCGCATCAATTTGTAGCATTCGACGACGTCGCTTTCGGCATGTTCCTTTGCCAGAAATGCTCCCATCGCGACACGCATCCAAAGCATCTGGGGGGTTTCTAAAATTCGATTATCGAAATTCCGCATGAAATAGTGATCCTTTAAGCTTTGCAAGGCTATGGCGTCGAACTCGCGGTCATAGGTGATATCCATGGCCTGGGAAAGCTGTTCAAGGTCATAGTTGAGCATGTCTCTGTGAAGTAGGTTATCCGCAACGGCTGTTTTGACATATTTTACAAAAGCAACCGCCTGCTTTTCGTTTAAACATTCCAGGCTATCGGTGGTACAGTTCCAATCGAATATGTCCTCATACAAGTAAAGCAACTGTATCCTTGATGCAAATACTGCCAAGACGGGATCCTTTTCTATTAGCCGCTGAGCATTTTTGATGATATAATTTTTTAATTCCGAAATGCTAACTTCCGACGAAATCCCTTCCTCCAGGGATGATAATATTTCATCGAATGTCAGGTGTGAATCCAGTCCTGCGTTCGCGAAGGCTATTCGTTTGTGTAGCTCCGACCCATCCCACAAAAAGCTATCATCGTCGGCATTCTTCACCACGATAATGGGCCCCTGGTCCTGGGGTGCGGTGTATTCTTTCTCAATGTCCGACAGTTCCCTCAATTTCGCCCGTTCAGCCCTGTACAGGATATATGCTTCGGCGATCTTATACTCCCCCTGGCGCATCAATTCTTCCTGCACACAATCCTGAACATTTTCAATGTGAATGAATGACAGTCCTTCATCCAATATATTCTTTGTCACCGCCCGGGAGATTTTATCGGCCCGCTCGGGGCTTTGGCGTTGGGAAATAAATGCCAATTCAACCGCATGCTTTATTTTTTCAATATTCCAGGGCACGACACTGCCATCTCTCCTGATTAAACTTAATTTGCGACTTTCTTTGATCCGCCTGTAATATTCGTTCTCGAACCTACACTTTGCCACAAAGGCATGGGCCATGTCCCTCCTATTATTTCTTACTAAAATTTCTTCAATGGCGTCATTCACAAGATCTTGGCTGGGTGGACAGGTTTCCCGTAGATTGATGCAGCAACAAACCTGTCTGGTCAACGAAATGACCAATTCCTTGTTCCCATCGTCGAAAATATCGGACTGCCCATTGACCAAGGAAATGTCCACGACCGTCTCTCCGATTTTATCTGCAATTTCTCCAATATTGTAGTACTCACAAATACACTCGCCATCGTTTTCGACGAGACGTTTCCAATCGAATCGCGGCTTTTCTTCCATGGGGGTGCTAATCACGCGTTTTAATTCCAAATTTTTCTGAATGCTCATTTTTTGCTCCGTACGGGGTAACATCTAAAAACCACTAAATACAATTTTTCTACCCCTATTCCCTTACATTTCAAGCTCCAGTTGTAGAAAAAGTTTTATCCCTCGTAAACACTAGCTTGGGGGTCGAACGAGGAACAATTAATTCCCCCGCCAAAGTTGAATCCTTTACCAACAGTTAAAGCATAGGGCTACCAATAGCGTAGGTATTATGGCTCCCAAGAATAGATATAGGGGCGAGATTCCACCGATGAAATATTTCGACAAAACATTCTGTCCTGCAGGATTTGGGGCATTGGCTATCACCGTTAATCCTCCGCCCGTTACAGCCCCCGATAGGACCGCCTTTTGCATGGATGGATTCGTGGAAAATTCGGCAACGAGGGAAGATAGATAGGTTATGGCCGCATTATCGTTGAACGCGGTCAAAATTGTGGATCCGACAAATAGCTGAAATTCTTTTAAACTCCCTAGCAGCGGGGATATCCACCACTCCTGTAACCCTCCAAAAGTTACCAAGCTAGCCAGGAAAAATCCGACCAAAATGGGAGATTTCAAGTCCACATCATCCTGATATGTTTTTGTGGCTTTCACAAATGCTAGGAAAAATAAAAATCCTGCTATTACCAGTGCGGGGGTATGCAAATTTAATACCGTCCATGCCAGGAATAGGCAGTGGGTAATGGTAATTGCCGCTGGAATCGTTTTATTGTCATCGCGCCTTTTATCGATACCGTCACACCTACGTTGAAGGTCGGAAAATTCTTTTCTGAAAATTAAATAGTATACCAGTGTGCTGGCAATAACTCCTACGATGGCATGGGACCCTAGTAGCGTAAACACCCGACCAATCGTTAGGTGCCACTTGTGTGCAACCATCAATACGGGTGGTGCTGCAAAATGGGTCAATGTTCCACCGATGGAGACATTCACGAACAACAATCCCAGGGTGGCGTAGCATAATTTTTTCGAAGGCTGCAGATCGTAAAATTGTTTTGCAAGCAACATGGCCCCTATGGTCATGGCGGCGGGTTCGGTAATAAATGATCCCATAAATGGAGCGACGGTCAGAATGGATATCCACCAGGCCGCCACCGTCCCTTTTCCTAGGCCGGCAATTCGTCGCAAAGTAGACTCTGCCAACGACAAAACCGGGCGGGTGGCCGAAATGGCCATGATAATGACGACAAAAACCGGTTCCGCAAAGCTCACTACGCCGTTGAAGTAATGTCCCAGTGCATGCCATCCGAAAAAGATAGCCATGCAGACCAACAGCGGAATTGCCCAAAGCCCAAAAACTGCTTCAACCTCTCCGAAAAAATGGCAAACGGTTGCCAAAAAGTGTTTGCCCGGTAAATTTTTCCTGTTGGAGTCGGCAATTTTTTTAGACAGCGCTATGAATTGTGGGGCAAAGAAAGTATGGACAATGGCGCACAGAAACAGGACCGTTGCGACTAAATTAAATGGTGAAACTTGTATGCGATGTTTTAAAATCCCCCCCAACGAAAGGTTTTTCCCGGCTTCCAACGCTTGATATTCCTGGAGAGGTATGGGAAAACTTATGGTGGAATGAGTGGTAGCATGGACAGTACCACTCAGGAAAATTAAAAAGAAAACACAGCTTACTATAACACTGATGGGAAAAAATCTAATTCGCACGAAATTGACGCTATTATTTTTATGCAAAAATTCCAATGAAAAAATCAAAAAACGCCCAATCCTTCAGGTCCATTTAGTTCTCCATCAAAAGGTTAATTCTCCATCAAAAGGTTAAGAGGGATGAAATGGGAATGGGAACAGAGGCAAATAAAATCGGCGAGGGAGGTGCCGAGGCTGTGGGGCAGGAAGATGGTCAAGTTGTACATGGTCGCCATAGCCCGGGGAGACGTTCCGCGGCGAATGGTCGATTGGTCTTCACTCGGTGTAACATCTCTCTGCCGGT
>JAIRMM010000006.1 GCA_031258695.1 Puniceicoccales bacterium | reverse complement strand
CTATATTCCCTCGCCATTGCTGATAAGTCTTTGCACATAGAGATCGCTGCCATGTACTGCTTTGTCCTAGGAGCGAGTTCGTCGACCTACGAGATGAAACAATTCGCGTGGGAGACTTTACTTTCTTCCATGTCGGGCGAAAACATTTTGACCTCAAATGATGTCTACTGGCTTATGCAAATTGCAAACCTTCTCGCAAATTACTACTCCCTTAGTCCGAATGACCTAGAGCTTGAAACATTGCAAGCGATGGTGGACAAATTGAAAACCTTCATCCCCTAGCGCCGCCGTGAAAAAATTTTTGTTAGTTCTTACCATTGCCGTAGCATTTTTGACCAATTCCCATGGGGAAGATATTTTTACCACAAAAGAATCCATTATCCTTGGAATTACCCAGGGAATGACGGAGTTTTTACCGATTTCATCGACCGGACACCTAATATTGGTTGACCGGTTTTTTCTAGGCCGTGGGCATTTCCCATCGGGAGATAGGGATGACGCCAAAGCTTTGAAGATGCAAGCTAAAAATGCCTATTTTGTAATAATTCAATTTGGGTCAATGCTCGCCGTGCTACTTTTATATAAGCGTAGATTTACCGACATGTTCCTGGGACTATTTGGCCACAATTATCACGGACGCAATCTGATGTTCAACCTGGTCGCATCATTTTTGCCGGCGGCGATAGTCGGCCCCTTTATCGGCGGATGGCTAAAAACATTATACCATGCTTTCCCCGTCGCCATTGCGCTGATTATCGGTGGCATAGCCATGATTCGCATTGAGAAATCTTACCGTAAGAGGTGGATGAGAGGCTATGGAAGGATTGACAATCTAACATTTGCCAAGAGTTTTTTCATCGGCCTTTGGCAATGCCTGGCTTTCATCCCCGGGACGAGTAGGTCAATGGCAACCATAATTGGTGGTTACCAATGTGGATTGCGCAGGTCAGAAGCGGCAGAATACAGTTTTCTCCTTGGATTTGTAACGTTATCTGCGGCGACCGCATACGAATTCGTAAAAGACTTTGATGTCATGTTTTTATATTTTAGTCCAAAGACATTTTTGCTGGGAATCAGCATAGCTTGCCTATCGTCCATGGTGGCCATAAAATTTTTGATTTCTTTCATCGCACGCAACGGGATGATGATTTTTGCGTGGTATAGAATTATCCTAGCAATTTTTGTACTTTGTAGTTTTTTCCGCCAATGGGCGTAGTTTATTTTCCCCTCGGAGACGGCCATTGAAACCCCACGGCGTATAAATTTTTTCACAAAAATTCTTGATTTCCGTTAGTTATCCATTAAGTCATTCCTTCAATTGGAGAGACATGGCCAGAATTTGTATAATAACCGGAAAAACTCGCAGCACAGGGTGCCGTATCATTCGCAAGGGACAATCTAAGAAAAGCGGTGGAATTGGTACCCACGTTGTGAAACGAACAAAACGTTTGTTTAAACCAAATTTGCAGCACATCCGCATATTGTTGCCAAACGGACAGGTAAAGCGGGCTTGGGTGGCAGTTAAAGCCATAAAAGCAGGGCTTATACAAAAGGTCATTTCCTAGTAAAATGGAATTGGAAAACATCCAAAGAAGATAGCCAATCATCGCGTTTTTGCCTTTTCCGAGGAGCGGTTAAAATGTTGTCACTAGAAAATTTACGAAAAAAGCCCGATGAAATAAAGTCCGGCGTTAGCAAAAAGAAGTTTCAATGCGACGTTGATAGGTTTCTGGCAGTCGATGCCCAACGGAGGGCCTATGTGTCTGAATTCGAGGTCCTGCGAGCTGAACAGAAGTCAAAAAATGATAAAATAGCAGCCCTGGAAAAGGGATCTGCGGAATTTTTGAATGTTATCGGAGACCTAAAAAATCTTTCATTAAAGGTAAAAGAAGCCGAAACGAGAATTCGAGAAATCGATGGAGAATGGCAAATGTTGTATTTGTCTATCCCGAATGTTCCCCATGAATCCGTTCCCGTTGGGAAGACAGAAAAGGATAATGTGACGGTTGCTACCTGGGGATCCATTGGAGATGTGTCGCCCCATGCAATGCCCCACTATGACATTCCGTGGTTTTCGCAGGGGATTGATTTTCAACGGGGTGTAAAGGTAACCGGTGCCGGTTTTCCGTTTTACATCGGCGATATGGCTCGATTTGTCCGTGCCCTTCTAAGTTTTTTCCTGGATGAAGCAAAAAATAATGGCTACACGGAGTTCATGTGCCCCATTTTGGTTAACCCGGACAGTGCCACGGCCACTGGCCAATTGCCGGACAAGGAAGCCATGATGTACCATGATACCCAGGACGATCTTTATTGCATTCCCACCGCCGAAGTTCCCGTTACGAATTTTTTTCGCGATGAAATTTTCGAAGAAGAAGAACTTCCGATTTTTCGCTGCGGCTACACGCCATGTTTTCGCCGGGAAGCGGGAAGTTGGGGGAAAGATGTCCGCGGGTTGAACAGATTGCACCAATTCGATAAGGTCGAACTGGTAAAGTGGGTCCACCCCGACAGTAGTTTTCAGGAACTCGAAAATTTGAGGGCAGACGCGGAAAGAATTTTACAAAAATTGGAAATTCCATACCGCCTATTGGCCATTTGCACGGGAGACATAGGGTTTGCCCATTCCAAACAATATGATTTGGAAGTCTGGTCGGGGGGACAAAAACGTTGGCTCGAAGTGTCCAGCTGCAGCAATTTCACGGATTTCCAGGCCCGACGGGCTGGGATAAAATTTCGGTCGAAGGTCGACGGAAAACTTTACCATGTGCACACCCTCAACGGGTCTGGCTTGGCAGTTCCACGCGTATTGGCCGCCCTATTGGAAAATAACCTGCAAGGCGATTTTTCGGTAAAAGTTCCAGCCGTTTTGGTGCAATACTTTGGCAAAGAATATCTAGGGTTCTGAAACATTGATTTTTATGTTAAAAAATTTATGTTGAAAAGTCATTCCGCTTCATAACTTAAAGGCTCATATGGTTACCGAACAATCGCCAAATTCGGCGGAAAAACTCAAAAAGAATGCCATATCGCCCACGCGGGAGGAGAATTTTCCGGAATGGTATCAGCAGGTGATTAGGGCGGCCGATTTGGCAGACAATAGTCCAGTCCGCGGGTGCATGGTAATTCGCCCCTGGGGCTATGCCATTTGGGAACTTATTCAAAAATATCTCGATGGGATGTTCAAAGCCTCTGGACATAAAAATGCCTATTTTCCCCTTTTCATTCCATTGAAGTATTTTGAAAAGGAAGCGGAGCATGTGGAGGGTTTTGCAAAGGAATGTGCCATTGTCACCCATACCCGTCTACAGCCCGACGGGAAAGGTGGTCTAAAACCGACATCCGAACTGGATGAACCACTGATTGTTCGTCCAACATCTGAAACGATCATAGGAGAAATGTTTTCCAAGTGGGTACAATCCTACCGTGATTTGCCCATAAAAATTAACCAATGGGCCAACGTGGTGCGCTGGGAAATGCGCCCAAGGATGTTTCTGCGCACGACGGAATTTCTTTGGCAGGAAGGCCATACCGTCCATGCCACCGAGAAAGAGGCCCTGAAAGAAACCCTGGACATGCTCGAATGTTACAGGACATTTGCTGAAAATTATATGGCCATACCCGTCATTTGTGGAAAAAAGTCGGAATCGGAAAAATTTCCCGGTGCCGTTTCCACCTTTGCGTTGGAGACTATGATGCAGGATGGGAAGGCTTTGCAGGCCGGAACTTCCCATTTCCTGGGTCAAAATTTTGCAAAATCGTCCCACATAAAGTTCGTCAACGAAGATGGCCGTGAAGAATTTGGATGGACAACTTCTTGGGGTGCGACCACACGGCTAGTCGGTGGTTTGATCATGACCCATTCCGACGACGATGGTCTTGTTTTGCCGCCCCGCATAGCCCCGACACAAATTGTCATTTTGCCAATTTACAGGGAAGATTCCAAACACCAGGTCCTTGAATATTGTAAAGCTTTGGAGGCAGAATTGTCGCAAATGTCCCTGGAGGGTGAAAAGTTGCGCATCGAGGTCGACAACCGCGATATTCGTGGTGGGGAAAAATCATGGGAATGGATAAAAAAAGGTGTTCCCGTCCGCCTTGAAGTTGGACTCCGGGATATTCAGAGTGGCTTAGTCTGCGTCTACAGGCGTGACAAACTCCCGAGGGATAAGGAATTCATTCCGCACCTACAATTCATTTCCTCAGCGGCCGACATGCTAGCGGATATCCAATCCGTATTATTCAGGCGTGCCCAAAAATATCGGGAAGAAAAATCAAAACATATAGGCTCCCAGGAAGAATTTATTGAATTTTTTAAGCAGAAAAATTCAGGTTTCGCCTATGCCCATTGGTGTGGGAGCGATGCCATAGAAGGTAAAATGAAATCGGAGCTTGGCGTAACAATTCGCTGTTTACCATTTGAAGAAACCTCGCCCGGACCATGTATTTTTACCGGCAATCCGAGCAAACAAAAAGTCATTTGGGCTAGGAGCTATTGACATAATTTTAAAATAATTGGCGTCGGTCGAATAACATTGAAAGGCAGGACAGTGACCGAAATGGCCATTCTCTAAAATGTCATAATAATTTTTTTCCAGCAATTTCGTTTGTTTTTATAAATCTTTTATTTTATGTTGACAGTATTTTTGACCAAACTATGCTTTTAGCTTTAAGCTCTAAGGATATTATTATGAATACAGACATAGGTGCCATGGACTCCCCCAACAAAACCCCTTCTCCCTCATCCAGTCCCGTCGCCAGTACTAATTTTTTTAAGGTCGGCGATGGAGAGGTTAAAATTGATCCAGATCCAAACATAGGATTTCTTCCTGGGATACAAATTAAAATTCCACGTCCGGGAACCCCAACAAACGAACTTGGTGCAAGAGTTGCACGTCCAAGAACTCCAGCGGGTGAATTTGACATAGAAATTCCACATCCGGGAACCCCAACAAACGAATTTGATGCAAGAGTTGCACGTCCAAGAACTCCGGCGGGTGAATTTGATATAGAAATTCCACGTCCGGGAACCCCAGCAAACGAATTTGATGCAAGAGTCCCACTTCCAGAGGATCTAGCAAACAAATTTAACCTAAGGATTCAATTCCTAGAGAATTTGACGAACGAACTTAATGTAGAAGTTACGCGTTCAAGGACCTTAGCAGACGAATCTAACGCAAGGGTTCAAAATCTAGTGAATAAATTTAATGCAGAAATTCAACGCCTAAGAGATTACAGTAAACAAATTTGAGGCAGGAACATCTGAAACAACGGAAGTAAATTGAAACCGTTTTAGGGTGCAGTTGTTTCGAAGGGCAAAAATAGCCACTCCAAGGGGGCGGTACCTAAAACATCCTCCACCTTTTTTATAAAAAGAAAAACAATTTTCTATTTTTCAGGCATCAGCTCGTAGGCCTTGCCACCTTTTTGGACTTTGGAAACCCACTAGAACGCTGCTCCAAAGGAATAGTTGAACCGCATACCGTGTTTATTATCTCCCTCCCCATGAATGGGAAACCCGAAATCAAGCCTGAGAGGGGCACCCATGATAAATATTTTCAGCCCAAACCCAATGTCCGTATTATAATTTTTTACGGAAAAATTCCATTCCTTTCGATTTACGAAGCCGGCTTCAGCAAATAGATAGAATCTAACGGGGTCCAGAATCTTGAAGCAATATTCGAGAGATCCATAGGCAAATGTGTTACCACCAATCCCCGTACCATTTTCCCTAGGACCAACATCATGGCATCTAAATCCCTTCATGAAGTTTTGACCACCCAAATAAAATCGATCGAAAAATGGCGTTGTGTCGCCGCCATAGGGCATTATGGTGCCAGCCTGCCCGATCACGGAAAATACCTGCTGGGCGGTGTCAAAAACCAACCAATGTTTCATGCCGTAGCTGTGAATTTTTACATATTTTGTTTGCCCAAAAAATGGGCCTCCGGCAAGTTCCGTGGTAATACCAATCTTTGAACCCATGGTGGGGTATACAAAACTGTTGCGGGTGTCATGCTCCAAAGAAAACGCTGCCTTGGAAATGGTAGTATAGCCTTCCCTGTCGAAGAAAGTTTTCGGGGCACCCCTGGAAATGCCATAAATTTTAACAGATTCCAAGCCATAGGTCAATTTCCCTTCCCATAGGTCAAAAATATATTTTCGCAGATACACTTCACCTCCCACCCGGTCTTGGTTATAATCCGCACCCGAATAATCTTGCAGCTTTCGATCGTAGGAAGTTTTGTGGCAAAACAAATCCGTTCCTAGGGCAGGTTCGCGATCATACCACCACGGCTCTTCGAAATTAATATCCGCTGACAGCGTATGTTTCCCTATTTGCAAGCGGGAACGGAACTTTTGACCACCGCCTTGAAGTCGTTTATTTTGACTGTGCATGTCAAAATTTCTTTGGCTAAATTCTATGAACCCAACTATTTCTCCTCCCGTACTAATTCCACCGCCCAGGTCCAGCTTACCAGTATTTGCCTCTTTTACATCTATGCGGATATTTTTTCTCTCAGGCACCTCAGTATTAGTCGGAGAAACATCAACGGAAGAAAAGTATCCCGTGTTAATCAACCTTGATCTGCTATTCTTCACCCTTAGGCTATCAAATGGATCGCCGGGAGCCAATGTTAACTCCCGCAAAATTACCTTATTTTTAGTTTTAAAATTTCCATGAATTTCGATCTCGTTCACAAAGCATTTTTCGGATTCATTGATTATAAACGTAACATCTATCCTATTGGACGCCAAATCGGCCTTTTTGTCCACATGAATGTTCGTATTAATGTACCCCGATTGGCCGTAAAAATCGACAACCCTACCGCAGGCAGCATCGATTTCGGCGGGGGAAAACACACTGGCGGTTTGGATGGAAAGAATTTCTTCTATTTCCTTGGTCTCGTACAGGTCATTTCCACCTATTGCTATGGTGCCCACATGATATTGTTGGCCCGGGTGGACGGGAATGGATATTATTAAACTATTTTTCCTATTCTCATAGGTAATGCTACCTTCATCGATCTCAATATCTAGATAGCCATGATTGCGGAAAACTGATTTAATCGTTTCAAGGTCATTGGTAAAATCTCCAGGATGATATAGCCCCGTCTTCTTAAAAATAGAAAGTATCGTCCACCTTTTTGTACGCATCGCTTTCAAAAGTTCAGATTCTTTCACCACATCATTGCCAATGAATTTAATTTTTCCTATGCGGAATTTTTGACCTTCAACCACATTGAATACGACTTTGACCTGGGTGGCATCATTTGTATTGATGATGTCATAGGACACGTCGGCGTAGGGATAGCCTTTATCATTGTAAAGCTTTATCAGCGCTTCCGCATCCGATTTCAAAACTCCCTTCGACAGCCCCGCTCCGGATTTGGTCGATATTTTTTTTAGCAGAACCTTCGATTTAAACTTTTCATTCCCCAGGAACTCAATCGATGCTACTTGCATCTTGGGAGTCAACGAAAAGATCACCCTATAATCATTGGTACCACTGATCTCATCGACCTTGATGGACACATGTTCAAACTTTCCACTTGCATATAGGGATTTCAAAGAAGCGTCTGCCAGGAATGGGGAAAATTCTTTTCCTTCTTTCAAAAGTATGTGGGATTCGATGATGTCCTGGTTGATATTTAACTCGGGACCACAGTATTTATACTCTATGCTTTTAACAATATTGGGCTTATCCAATGGGTTTTCGGAAAATGCCCTTTGCCATGGGCCCAACGCCATCAAGTAAAGAGGTATGATCAACAATGCTTTTTTTACCATGGTAACACTTTTATTCACAAATATTTTCATCTACGTAGCTTTCAAATCTGGTTAGGTCGCGAATGAACACCAATGGAACGACACCAATAGGACCATTTCTATGTTTTGCAATCACTAAGTCGCGGACAACGGTATTTCCTTCAAAATTATCGCCATCCTCCCTATCGGAGGAACTGATTTGTTTGGTCAGTATTAGTACCACATCCGCATCCTGTTCAATTGCTCCCGACTCTCGCAGATCCGACAGCTTGGGTTGGCGTTTTTCCCTTTCCGAATCTCGATTTAGCTGGCTTAGGACTATTACGGGAATTTTCAATTCCTTCGCCATGGCCTTTATTCCACGCGAGATTTCAGAAATCTGCTGTTCCCGCGATATCCTGCTGTCACCGTTGATGAGCTGTAAGTAATCGATCACAATTAAATCGATATGTTCCTTGCTGCGCATTCTACGTGCCTTAGCCCGCATTTCTAAAATGGTCAAATTGGTTGATTCGTCTATCCATAGGGGAGCCGATTGCAATTCCTTCGCCACACCCAGCAAAGATTCACTCGCGCTCTTGGGAATAAATCCATCATGCAATTTGGACATATTTATTCCCGCTCGACCACACAACATGCGGAGGGCTAGCTGTTCGGAACTCATTTCCAGGCTGAAAAACAAAACTCCCTTGGGGGTATGCCCCTTTTTTGGCACAACGACATTTTCGGCAATATTCATTGCCAGGCTGGTTTTTCCCATGGAAGGCCGGGCAGCTATCACGATCATTTCGCTGGGCCTAAATCCGAATGTCATCCTATCCAAATCCGCAAACCCCGATGGTAAACCCGTCAGTTCCCCCCGGTGGTGTAGCATCAGCTGAATCGTGTTGACCGCCGAATCAATGGACTTTTTTATGGGAACGGCACAGTCGGAAATGCGGTCCAAGCTTATGGCAAATATTTCATTTTCTGCCTTTTCTATGAAGTCATCGAGTTCATCCGTTTCACCGTACGCACGCTCAATGTTCACCACGGATGCCGTGATTACACGCCTGGTGAGTTCAAAGTCCCGTACGCGCTTCACATAGTGCACGATATGGGCTGGAGTATCTATTCGGTCGCAGATCCTATTGATAAAATCTATGCCGCCGATGGAGTCCAATTTTCCCATGGATTTCAAGCGGTCGGCGAGGAAAATTTCATTGACGGGGGTTCCCCCTTCGTAGATATCAACTATGGCTTCCCACAATATCTTGTGGGCGGGTAGGTAAAACGAATCAATGGAAATCCTATTCTGGATACCAAAAGTTATGCTATCCTGCCCTCCTTCTATTATGCAACAAGCTAGCAGTGCCTGTTCAAAATCAACGCTATGCGGTTGCACACGACCGGTAAAATGTTCACACACAACGGAATCGTCGGACTTCTTAGTTTTTCTATGGGAATTTGTAGCCATTAACCATTTCCGAATATGGGAGCTCCACGCTTGAAAACATATGCCAATCCATTAACCTATGGGATTTTCAGATACAACATCAAAATACAAATCGAACGAAATCGTGTCATGTAATTTAATTAACGCCTTGCAACGGCCAATTCCTTTTATGGGAGAATCGAGGTGTATTTTTTTCCTATCTATCTGCAGTCCTTTTTGTTCCAAGGCATTGGAAATTTCCTTGGCGGTCACGGCTCCAAACATTTTACCATTTTCGCTGGTTTTAACCACGATGGCCAACGATAGGCTAGAAAGATTTTCCAACAATGCTTGGGCTTGCTCAAGATCCTGCTTTTCGCGCATTGCTCGAGCCTTTTGCAGGGCTTCTATTTGTTTTTTATTGGTCCGTGTCATTGGCACCGCAATTTCATTCGGAAAAAGAAAATTACGGGCGTATCCAGCCCTGACCCTAATTTGATCTCCCTCTGCACCAAGGGACTTAACATGCTTTAACAATAATATTTCGGTCGTTGCCATAAAATTTCACTCCTCAAAAGGGGACATCTTCATCCAATTGCACGTTGGTATAAACTGGCTTATTTTTTATTTCTTTATTTTGTGACAGATCTTCCACCAATCGGTCGACCGGTTCCTGGTGAGACTCGGCAACATTTTGTGATAGCGCGGCTCCACCTTCCTCAGCGTCGGCACGTGTCCCGACGAACTGGAAATTCTCCAGCACCACTCCGAGCTTGCTACGTTTTTCACCGGATTGATTTTCCCATTGGTCCAACCTCAGTCGGCCCTCGAGCAGGATGGGGCGTCCTTTGGTGAAATATTTTCCAATGACTTCCCCTTGTTTACCAAAGGCATCGATGTCGATGAACGCCGTTTCTTCCTTCATCGTCCCATCTGCCATCTTTGCTTGACGGCTGACAGCTACTGCAAACTTGCAAATGGACATGCCTTGTTGCGTTACCCTTAGCTCGGGATCACGGGTAAGATTACCCATCAGAATTACTTTGTTAAAAGAAGCCATAATTTTATCTCGTGGACTCCACTAAAATCCTATTTATGGTTTTGTCCAGCCTAAGTCTTGATTTTATTCCTTCGACGATGGAAGGAACTCCTTCGAACAAAAACTGTACATATATCCCACTTGGAAAACTTTTGTTAACCACCCGTTCGAAATTCTTTTGTCCCAAATTTTCAACCGCTGCAATTTTCCCTCCGAAATCGGTTATAATCCCCGATAGCCGTCCCACAACCGTGTCGACCGTATCCGTACATCCGCGCATATCCAATATGAAACTTGCAGTGTATTTTCTTACATCACTCATATAAATTTCTTTCGATTTGCTAGATTCATGGCATGTTCGAGGCCTTTGTCAAGCAGTAGCTGCAAATACTCCAATATTTTTGGCATTACATCTTTTAAAATTTGCAATTCATCGGCGGAGAATTTGCTCAAAACGTGGTCTTTGAGGTCCATTTGCGGATGAAGTTTTTCTCCAACTCCCACCCTATAGCGTATGAATCCTCCTCCGATTTTTGACAAAATATCACCGACCCCATTGTGTCCTCCCGTTCCTTCCCTACCATGGATCCTAAAATCTCCGACGGGGAATGCTATGTCGTCGTAGATAACTATGACATTCGTTGCAGGGATTTTGTAGTAGCT
Organism: Puniceicoccales bacterium; assembly: GCA_031258695.1. Taxonomy (GTDB): domain Bacteria; phylum Verrucomicrobiota; class Verrucomicrobiia; order Opitutales; family JAIRKQ01; genus JAIRKQ01. The sequence continues at coordinate 15,738 of JAIRMM010000006.1, read as the reverse complement.
ACATAATTTTAGCGCGGCGGTTCCGCTGTCGTTCATATACGTCGTTGGTTTCGCCAAAATTACCGACCCTTCTGCCAGGGGACATTTAGCCGTATGGGCCCCATGCTTTTTATTCAAGGTCCAGTGCAACTTTTTTTCATTTGCAAACGCATCAACAACTAGAAATCCCACATTGTGTCGAGTTAAATCGTACTCAGCCCCTGGGTTTCCCAGCCCAATTATTAGGCTGCTGGCCATAAATTTTCCCTATTCCGTTTTTGGTGCAACCTCTTCGGTGGCTGGTGTTTCCGTAGTAACGGCTTCCTTGGTCTTCTCCTCGGCGACAACGGCATTGCATGAGACAATGGGTGAAGCCTGGTCTCCGAGCAATTCAACACCACTTGGGACGGCGAGATCGCTCAAATGCACAATGGTTCCAATGTCCAAACTATTTATGTCTACACGTATGGACGAAGGAAGATCGGCGGGCAGACATCTTACGGTAACTTCGTGGCGAGAAATATCTAAAATACCACCATTTTGTTTTACGCCGACAGCCTCTCCGAAAAATTCAAGGGGAACAACCGTAGTCATCTTTTCTGACTGCGAAACCTCGTGGAAATCTATGTGAAGAAACTTATCAGACACCGGATCCCGTTGAATATCAGCGATATCCGATAGGTGTGTGGCGTCCCCCTTTATCTCAATATCTATTAGGGATGCGGAATGGCCCTTTTCCTTTAATAGCGCTTTTAACTCCTTTTCGTCGACGGTCAGTGCCATCGTTCCCGAATTTCCATACACAACGGCAGGAACCTTTCCGGATGCACGCAATCTTTTCATTGACCCACGACCAAATTCGTTCCTTTTTGTCACCAATAACTTCAAATGCTTCATAAAATTGCCACCAGTTAAATAACCCTATGCCCAAAGCGCAACCAAAAAATGACGAAGTTTAAATGTATTGGAAGCGATTGGGATAGAAAAAATTATCTTTAAAGTTTTTGATTTAAAAATTTTTAGTAAAATGTAAAATATGCAGTTCCATGGAAAATAAAACATTTGTTGCGTGTACGGAAAAAATTGCAGGAACGCTGGCGGGCAGGATGCTAATTGCACATCCCATACTGGAAGATAAGCAATTTGAAAAAACAATACTGTTCGTAGAATCTGACACGGGGAATAGCGTCACGGGAGTAATTTTGAATCGCCCATTAAATATTATGCTAAAAGCTTTGGGGAAAAATTTTGAGAATTTACCCATTAGCAATGTTCCAGTTTACCAGGGGGGCCCCCATGGCAACACGACGGTTATGTTGACTGCTTGGGTATTCGACGATAGGCGGAAGGTTTTTGAAATTTATCACATGGTTACTCCCGAGGAAGCTTTTAAACTAGAAGAGACCAACGACAATATCCAATTTCGAGCTTTTCTTGGATACTGCCAATTTGATCGACACATTTACGGTGACATAGAAAAAGGGCTGTGGGTGCTTGGGTCTCCCAAAAGACTATTGGGTTCGATGGAACGGGAAGAGTCCCTTTGGAAAACCATGCTGTTGAAAGAAAATCCTAACGCCCTAATTTATCAGTAACCCGGTCCTTTTATGGACCTGTTCTGCCAACGTCGATAGATTTAAAATGGTTGTTTTCAACATACCCAGAATGATGGTTCGGAATAGTAGGGGAATGGCACTAATTTTCGTGGTCCTGGTTTTACTGCTTATCGGGGGAATTTTTACAAACATTGCCGTCCTCAACTACATAGAAATTTTACGCCTCAGGAAGGAAACAAATGTCCATAGGGCGAAAGATATGGCCCTATTCGCCCTCGGTTTAGCCGTTGAAAAACTACAAAATTTGACGGGATGCGATACCCGTGCGACGGCTTTGGCAGGATCAATTGGCAACGTCAGCGGTGGGAAAAAATATTACGTTGGAGTCTGGGATAGTTCCGAGAAAAGATCCGGAGATGAACAAAATTTCCTCGGATGGTTGGTTTCCGATGAAAATTCAGAAAATTTTGATTCCGTTTTTTACGATGAATCCGGGAAGGCAGAAAAGGTTTTTTCTTCGGCCATGGGCGATGTTTACATTAAACCGGTCGACCTAAAAAATTCCAACGAAGTGGTTGGCCAATATGGCTTTTGGATATGCGACGAAAGTCAGAAAATAAAAATCAACCTGGTCGATAGGTATTCGCGGTCTTCGGATTCCAGAGCTAGGAAAATTCGTTGCTGCTGCCCACAAACATTTGATGTCGGTCCGATCTTTGGGGAAAATAACCGAATAAAAAATAATTTTATCCTGACAAAATTTGATTTTCCAGAACAACTCTCCCACCTGGATCCATCTGTCCAAAAAATTTTCTCACGAAATGGGCACATTCTGACCCTCCATTCCTACGGAGTTTTGAGCGATGCCAAACGGGGAGGTCTTCGCCAAGACCTGTCCCAATTGGCCAATCGTAGAATTTCCAATGGTCTGCCTGGGCAACATTTATTCGCCCCCCAAACGGAACTACCGGCCTATGTTCCCACGTTAGAGTTTCTGCTATCGTTCTTTGATTTATCCAATAGGTTAGAAAACAATGGTATTTCGGTGTTTGCCACAGACCCAATGTTTCGACCACAGATGTTTAAAAACTATGATGGGGCAACCGTGGATTCTCCCGGGAATGATCTGCAGCCTGCGACAACGCACGGAATTTATCCTCTGGTGGTGCAATCGAATGTCAACATTGGAGTGACTATCATCGATGGGCATTTCGCCTTTACTTTTATTCCACAAATTGTGCTTTGGAATCCCTATGATGTTGACTTGCAGCCAACAAACTATGTGGTGGAACTATGCGTTCCCTACAATGATCCGGCCAATACGACTGGGTTGACCCTGCTCGGATTTAACAACGCTCAACGGAGTTTTGTAAATTTGGTGGCGTGCAACCTAACGGATCCCCAACCCGCAAATGACCTGTCTCCCATTTTAAAATTAAGATTTTTCTCAAGTTTTAGGGCAGGAGAAACAAAGATATTTTCATTGCCAAGTTCCCAGGCCATTGACCGGAACAATGGGAATCAGCTATCCGGAATGGATGACTTGTCAAATTTTATATACGTGGATACGGGAGTTTCCCCTGGCGGATATGCCACCGTTAGGTTGCAGTGTAGAAATGCCAAAGGTAGTATTAATAAGCATTGGGATTGTTTTTATTGGAGGCTAAGGGGTGACGATGGTAAAATTTTACAGGAGATTGCGGAGTTGGATCCCCGTGGGAATGAAGGGATTGAATGCGAGCGTAGGGTTTTGGATGGAAATACCAATTGCTTCGCATTCCGTTCTCGCATGAAATATGGTATTCTCGGCGATGCCGATGGTGGAAGTGGCGTGCGGTGGTTGGCCATGTGTAATCCCCGGGCCCAGTATGTTAGCCGTGCGGTTTGCCAGGGATATTCATCGATATTTTTCCAGGGAAATTTTGTTTCGGGAAATTGGAATTGGGACACGCATATCATCGGTTCGGCAACCCCCATGGGCTTGGATAAGGAAATGCTCAACCATTTAAATGGTTTGGTGTTGTTTGACATTCCCGACGCAACCAATGGTATTTTGAATATTGGGCATCTGCGGCATGTAAATTTTTTGCCATTCGGATATTTTTCGAGTCAAATTTTTGGAAGTTCGCGGGCAAGTCCATTGGTGCCAATAAATAAAACATTCCATGAAAATACGGCAGTATCTATGAACTGGCCATCCCAGGGGAGGGTCGAATCCCTCTACGACTACTCCTACTTACTAAACGGGGCCATTTTTGATGGATATTTTATTTCCACGGGAAAGGAGGGTGATAATTTGCCATCGCTGGCAAACAAACGGTTCAAATTGCTGGGGGATATGTCATCGACGAATGGTGAAAATTTGGCGCAAATTTTGTTGATTGATGGGCCGTTTAACGTGAATTCAAAAAGCCCCATCGCCTGGCAATGCGTTCTCTCATCGGTGAAAAATGACTACGGCGATGTCATTTTTCCAAGATTTTACGATGAAAAATTGCTGAATAAAATGCCGTCCTTCGACGAAGGAAAGGTCAAAAATTTATCGGAAAGATTGACGGATTTGATGAAAAAGCGACGCAAACCATTTTTCAGCATTGGTGAATTTGTAAATAGAACAATTGTGGAAGACCCGGCGAAGTGTAGCAGGGAAGGAGATTTGCAGAGGGCAATAGACGATTCCAAACTGAATGTGGCCTTTGAGAACCATTATGTCAAATTTTCCAAAAACATTCCATCCTACGACGATGCGTCGGCAAGTGGATTTTTGGAAGAAAATTTGCCGAATGTTGTCAACCAGGCGGATATTTTACAAACAACATCCCATTTCCTATGCACACGGGGAGACACCTTCCTGGTTCGTGCGGTTGGAAATCACGTTGATTCCAGGGGGAAAGTCATCGAACAAGCATATTGTGAAGCAATTGTTCAACGGGTTCCTGACTATGTCAACAAAAATGAAAATGCTCCGGATGATGCGGAAGAAAATTTGTCCAGGATAAACAAAAAATTTGGTCGCAGGTACAAAATAATTTTGTTTCGTTGGTTGGACAGCGGCGATATTTAATCCATTTCCCACGGCTGTTTCGCCCGACAAGGGCATATGAAAACGGATGGCAATCAAGAAGACAAGAGATTTGAAGGACACTAAGCTAGTCCGATAAAAGGTTAGCTACTTCGATAATTTCACAGAAGGAAGTAGCCTTTAGGGATGCTCCCCCAATGAGACCACCGTCAATGTCATTTCCCTTGAGCAGTTCTTCGGCGTTATCGGCTTTCATGGACCCGCCGTATAAGATTTTTATAGCGTTTGCTACTTTTGCATTAAACATTTCTTTTAGGAAATTTCTGATAAACGCGTGCATTTCCTGTGCAATTTTTGGAGTTGCAGTCTCTCCCGTTCCGATTGCCCACACCGGTTCATAGGCGATGGTGAGCTTTTCTGCCTCCTTGGCGGTAATATCTTTTAGTCCATTTTTTAGCTGCGATTGAATGATTTCGAATTCCCTAGCATCCCTACGCTGTTCGATGGTTTCTCCTATGCACAGGATAGGGATTAGGCTGCTTTCCAACGCGAATTTTACCTTCCTGTTTATGAAACTGTCGTCTTCGTTAAAATACATCCTGCGTTCGCTATGGCCGATGATGACGTGGGAAACTCCAAGTTCCCTCAACATAACAGCGGAGACCTCACCCGTGTAGGGCCCATTTTTTTCCGGATAAAAGTTTTGAGCCCCTAGGGAAATATTACCGGTGCTGCCGATTGCATCTTTTGCCGCTTGGATGGACGTAAAAGGAGGACAAATCAAAACGTTAACCTTTGTTATATTTGCAATCTTAGCATGGATCTCAGATATCAAACGCCCGACATCCGAGCTCGAAATATTCATTTTCCAGTTTCCCGCCACAAGATATTTTCCATGTTTTACCATAAACCGTACTCCCAAAGCATGTTGTTATTTCATCAATGCTGCCACCCCAGGCAGAATATCTCCTCCCAGAAACTCTAAGCTTGCCCCTCCGCCAGTGCTGATAAAAGACACCTTGTCCGCATAGCCACTCTCCTTTACGGCTTTTCCGGAGTCTCCACCGCCAATGATCGACAGCGCATCTGATTCCGCCACATGCTTGGCAATGGCAAATGTCCCTGCCGAGGACTGTTGTATTTCAAAGATTCCCATTGGACCATTCCATAGAATCGTACCGGCGTCTTTGATTTCTTCTCCAAACAGTGCAATTGTCTTTGGACCTATATCCACACCAATTTTTCCACTGGGAATATCCAATTCGGAATAGGATGTGTAGTCCATTGTTTTTGCTTCCGCATTCAAAGCGGATGTAACAACATGGTCTATGGGTAGTAATAGCTTTGTTCCTATTTCCCTAGCTTTTTGGATAGCATCCTTCGCCACCTGAATTTTGTCCACTTCGACCACGCTGCTTCCCGTTGCATTGCCATTGGCCGCGAGGAAGGTATAGGCCATCGCACCTCCTATCAACATGATATCCGCCTTTTCCAAAAGGTTATCGATGACCTTGATCTTATCGCTGACTTTCGCTCCTCCCAGTATAACCACGAATGGATGCCTAGCTTCGGCAACCTTCGTTCCCAAAAACTCCAATTCTTTTTCCATGAGGAATCCAGCGACGCTCTGTTGTACGAAACGGGTTATTCCTTCCGTCGATGCGTGGGCCCTGTGGGCTGACCCAAAGGCATCGTTGACATAAATGTCGGCTAGGGATGCCAGTTGTTTGGAAAATTCCTCATCGTTCGCGGTTTCTTCTCCGTGAAATCTCAAATTTTCCAATAGAATTACGCTCCCATCCAGCATCTTTGCGGACTCGGTTAGGACTTTTTGTCCCACGCAATCGGGAAGGAACAGTACGGGTTGCCCGATATGCTTTGCCAGCACGACGGCGACATTACTCAATGAGTACTTTGCCACCACTTCCCCTTTTGGCCGGCCCAAATGACTAGCCAAAATTACCTTTGCACCGTTTTGTATTAAATATTGTATGGTCGGCAATGCCGCCACGATTCTGGAATCATCCAAAACATTTCCCCGATCATCTATGGGAACATTAAAGTCTACGCGAACGAAAACTCTTTTCCCTCTGCAAGAAATGTCTAATAGTGTTTTTGTTTTTTGCACTCCTGGGGATTCTATGTTATCATTTCAATATTGCAACAACGAAACCTTGAAAAAGTAATAAAAGTGGACATTTTTCATCAAAATGCGAGAAGTTGACAACAATCAGCCCGCCATATGGCAGCAATTATCGAAGGAAACATTGGCGGAATATAAAATTTTCAGTGTGGCCCGCTGCGAATTGAAAAACCCATCCAATAACAAGTCTGGAGGTTTTTATATCATCGATTGCAATGACTGGGTACAGGTAATTGGAGAAACGCCGGATGGTCAAATTGTTATGGTTAACCAATATCGCTTTGGATCGCGTAAATTGTCACTAGAATTGCCGGGTGGCATGGTAGAACATGGAGAAAATGTAATCGAAGCCGCCCGACGGGAACTGGAAGAGGAAACAGGTTTTTGCGGAGACTCTGCCAGGATAATTGCGACATTATACCCCAATCCAGCAATACAAACGAATATTCTCAACGTCGTGTTGATTAAAAACTGTACAAAACAAAAAGATACCCATTTCGATGAATTTGAAGACCTAGCAACGTCCCTAATAACCAAACAAAATCTCAAAAGAGCGGTTATGGGCGGTGAAATTTCCCACTGCATTACCATAGCAGCCATTGCAAGGTATATGCTATAGTACATTTTAGATTTTATAATTCTCCTTTTTGGGGTTTTTCTTGCGGAACCGTCTTGGTTTTGGAGGTGCATGCCAAACTCCTTTTATCTTTGTTTGAAACCTTCAGTTGCATTTTTTAGCACCACAGCTTAAATCCTTTTTGGAACGAAACTGGTTTTAACAAGACGCTTGACAAAAGGTACCCCTTGTGCTTGATACTCTTCAATTCCATGCCAGAGTAGCTCAGTGGTAGAGCAGAGGACTCATAAGCCTTTGGTCGGCAGTTCAAACCTGCCCTCTGGCACCAAGGCGTAAATTGTATAAATTCAGGGATTCCGGGAGATGTGGAAATGCAAAATGGGGCACTGTGGAAAATTCATTCACCCAATATTCACCCAAAAACAATGCTAATGATGAGATAAAGAAAAACTTATAAGGGGTGGTATGCAATTTTACTACTAAAAACCAATAGACCGCACAAATTATAGATTTTTACGAAATTTTTACATATTTTTCTTTAAATCCGAAAAAAAGTCTTTACATTATTATTCATGGATACTATAATATCTAAAGAAGTACGGATGACGGAACCGCAGAACAACAAGTGCAGAGCAGCCCGAAGATGATTTAAGTGATGTCCTTAGCGGTGGCAAAAGAGCAGGTGATACATCCGCGCACAAGGCAAATGAAAATTGGGGTATAAACGCGGACACATTTCAGCACAGGCCTTCTAACCCTTTGGAACAAAGCGATACTACTAATTGTTTTGATCAATATAATGGGCTTGTGAGGCTTATAAATGGTGAATGTACAAGTATATGCAAAGCAGTACTATCATCACAAAGTTTGCCAAAAGGTATGCAGAGTGAAACTATAGAAAATATACAAACGGATTGGTCTAAAGGAGAACAGAGTTTATTCACAGCGGTAAGAGATACGGTGAGTCAACACATGGTAACAGGGTGTAAAGATTCAGGGTTAGATTCAGCAGGAAAATTACAGTTAGCACGGCAGTCTAATATATTTCCAAAATATGGTATTGCCATTGTCTTAGATCAAAACCTACAAGATATACCCGAGGAGGGGTATAGTGAACTAAAAGAAAAATTGCTGGCAAATCTTACATTTCTTTATGCCCAGCAGCAGGAAATTTTTGATAGTAACGATTTTTTGGGGAAAATACCCGGAACTTCAGACAAACCTCCTACTGTCATAGCGGTTAGAAAGGTAAATGGGTCAGATTTACAAGAAATGATTGACGGCCAATCTCCTTATGATTACACGGTCCCATATATCTTTCCAGCAAATAAAGCACATGGTGCTGAGTCATGGAGCCTTATCATTCCTGTAGACGATAGGGAAACGATGGAAGGGGGTTATACGATTGGAGGATCAGCCATGTTAGCGGCGGAAATTCCTATGTATGAAATAGGTATGTCGTGTATAGGAATGCAAAAAATCCAAGATAGAAACCAATGGGAACTAGTAAGGTATCCCTTTTCGGATTTATCTGTGAGTGTCTACAGCGATGTGGGTCAAGGTGTTGATAGAGAGGGCGGTATAACTAGTAATCAAGCCTACATGGCATATCAAAATTTGGTACTTGCCAAACTGCAAAGGAAAGAATAGAAGAACATCATGGAAAGTAATATAGTGGACAATATTGATGTAAATCGAGCTGAATATTTTTATAAACATGGACGTGCAAAAGTTAGAGATCCAGCACTTAAAATGAACCTGACCATACACAAAGAAAACGAAGACGTTGAAGTGAATGCCTATGTGGTTGGTGAAGAAATTCAGCCAGGTTTATTGCGTAGAGGTATGGTTTATATCCATAGCATGACTGAACGCGATGCCAAAGCAATAGGTGAACACCTCCCCCCCAAGACAGTACCTGGTTATGATAATCCACTACATTTCATAACAAACAGCCCAAAAGTTGTAGATGTTATCAAGCGGTTTATAGATATAACAAATCATAGTACCGATGAAAGATTCAAAGAAGGAAAAGAGATGAAGCTTTGAAAATGAAGCTTTTTCTTACACCTTTTTAGAATAAATGTTTCGGTTTCTATTGAATGCTGCGAGTGTTTGCGTTGATTACAAGTGTTGTTGTGCCGTTGGGCCTTGCGGCGGTTAGTAAAAGATAGTTGACTAAATTTCCTAACAATTTTCCTTAGGAAAAGTTATGATACGGGTGGGACATTATAAAAAGATCCCCGTCTGTATGAGTTTTGAAGGTTTTGCAGGTTATTTTTGCGGGTAGTTGTTTACTGTTTTACATCTTACGTTTTGTGTCTTACACCTTGCGTCCCACCATCCTAATCGTTCCCCCCAGCCCCCCCTAATAAACCATATACGTATAATATATATTATAATATTATAATATTATAATAATAATATAATAATAATCCATGGAATAATAGGCCAAAAAAGGTCCATGGGCGGATGGTACCATGGACGAGGGAATGACATGTTTCCTGGACGCATAATGTCATGTGCGAGAGAGTGGAGTTTTCTGACCCATAGCCGTAACCTTACAGGATCATGGACGAAAAAGTATTCTTCCGTAACCCCACAGGACCATGGGCGAGAGGGTTTTCTGACCCACAGCCGTAATCCCACAGAGCCATGGACGAGGAAATGTTCTTCCTGATCCTACAAAGCTACAGACTTGGAGAGACACAAACCCATAAACCCGCGAAAGTTTCGTGCTTCGCTCCGTAAGGACTACGCGACAGACCCGCAACTTTCGCTATGCCGGTCATGGACGAAGGAACGTTGAAAGAATGCCGTGTGCCTACGACAACCCACAGGCAAAGAGTTTGTGTTCACCGGCGTCCTCCGGGTCAAGGGGAAGTCGTGCGTCAGTACTACTCCGCAAGTGCCAGGGGAAAATGTCGTGTGCCCACGACAACCTGTATCCAAAGAGGTTGATGTTCTTCAGGAACCCAAAACCGAAGAGTTTGATTCCCTACCAGCGCTTCGGCCGTGCTGGCGCACCACTAACGTTCGGCCTACGTTTTGTCCGTTCCATGCGTGGTCTGTTGGGGGGCTCCGGGGCTCGCAGCACATCCGTGGCCTATTGGGACCTTTCGGAGTTCACAGTATATTCGCAGCCCGTTGGAGCTTTCCGAAACCCGCAGCACTTTCGTAGCCCATCGGGACTCTCCGGTGATTGCGGCACATCCGCAGCTTGTTGGGGGTTCTTCGGATCTCGCAGCACATCAAGACTTTCCGAATTTCGCAGCACATCCGCAGCACCCGTACCATGCTGAGATCTTCGTTTTTCATTTTCCGATAATATTGAGTTATCCGGAAATTCCGGATAACTGAAATTCCCTGGAACTTTCACGGTTTTCCCGGGACCTTGAAATTCCCAGAAGATTTGTAATTTTCCCAGGACCTTGGGATTTCTGTGAAATTTGCAATTTTTTCAGAATTTACGAATTTTCCAGACTTCCGTTAGGTTTTTGGTTTTTCGATTTTTGATTTTTTTCGTAGAGGTGATGGTAATGGTGTGTCCTGACCCCAGCCTATGCCCGAAGAATAACGTTTTTTTGTATAGGAAAACGAAACTTTGAGTATCTGGAAGAGGGGGTGGATATATGGATTCCGGATTCGTTTTTTGGAGGCCCCCCGAAAAAATCCCCGAAAATCCGCATGGATGCTGGGATTGCCGACGATTCGTTGCCGTTGGAGAGCTACGGACGTGTGATATGTAGTCCGATGGTCGACGGGCTGTAAGCCGCATGGCATCAGGGGTGTTGGAGATAGTGTGTTGCCCATTGCCTCACCATTGCCCCGTTGACCACAGGATGACAAGCACGAAATGCCTTCGAAATGCGATGGTCTCTGGCCGGCGAGCAGCACAGGCGGGGACGAAAGATCTTCGAGTGTCGACAAAATCCCGGGACCTGGGAACCACGACGACTTCCCCGCCGCATCACATGGGTGTTTCGCCTCCGGCTGGGAAAAAATGTGAGCCAGTGCAAGGGACCTTCTTCGATTACCCCGCAATCCCTGGCCCGGTCGTACTTCTTCGGGTCTTTGCCCTTGCGGTGTTGTTGCTTTACCGGCATGCCAAGATTGCGGTCGATTGCCCGTTGAGCACCGAATAAACCTGGGATGTCAAACATTCTTTTCTCGTCGGCAGTCCCTCCGGGACCCTTCACCCCCGATTGCGCCGGCCCCCCTCTTCCCCGGAGAACCGGGTAAAACATATGTAAAAGGAGCATACAATACACAATCACGCCAATGGGGATACAATCGATTTTGATGGTGCAAGATGATAAAGTGTATGCCTTTGCTACAAAAACCAATCCTAGGGGCAACGGAAGCCATTGTGAACGAAATGTAAAAACAGAAAAAATCCGAGCGAGGTAGCAATGGAAAATGGAAAATGAAAAATGGAACAAAGCCCTCTTCTCTCTTTAAAAATATCTTTCATGGTTGACGTCTTGTTGACTAATTGTTACACTGGGTCCATGGAGAAGAAACAAGCCCGAGAGATGGGAGCATTTGAAGAGTTCGTGATGGTTCAGGGAAAGTTGGAGAACGTTGGGAAGAACCGGGAAGTCAACAACCGTGGGGGTTACGGCTACAGCTACACGGACCTGGGGGAGCTGCTCGACCGCGTGAGGCCGGCGTTGAGGGAGCACCACTTCGCCGTGGTATGGGAATTGTCCGAGCTGCACGGCCGGTTTGTCATAGTGTGCCGGGTGGTATGGAAGGATGGGACATGCGTAGCCCAGTCCGCGTGCCCGATCCTCGGAATTCACGAACAGGGGGGTGGTCGGTTGAACCCCATGCAGGAAGTAGGGTCAGCGATTACCTATGCCCGCCGCTATACGCTGCTCAACTGTCTGTGCGTGGCCTGCGAAGACGACGATGCCCAGTCCCTATCCCCATCCCCGGCGATGAAATCACAAACCCCCGTACTAATGGAGAACGACAATGGCTATTAGGAGAAACGGAATGGGCGACCCGGACGACCCCATGGATGAAGGGAAATACCAACGGGCCATGGAAATGTACAATGAGTACATAATGAATAGGGTGGAAATCCTCCTGGAGGACGATAACCACAGAAACTTTTGGGAGTAAGATGGCATATGAAAGATAAAACACTGAAACGGGGACAAACGATGATTGCAGTTAAAAATAGTCGAAAAGGAATTATTTTACTTGCAAATCCAAATGTCATTTCTACACTTTTAAACATAGTTGTTCTCTCGTTTCCAGGACAAGAAATGTTGAGAACAAAATCAAAGGAGAAACCACTATGAAAAAAATAACAGCAATAATTGCCCTCGGAGCAGTAATCGCTTCAGCGACAGCAGTTCAGGCGGCGGATTTGAAACCCTATGTGTCCGGAAAAATATCTTACTCAAACTTATCCCTGAAAGACACGGCAATCAAGTATGCCGATGGCTCAATAATGAATGAGGGAACAGATGAATCCAAAGGCGTGTTCGGCGGCAAAATCGCGGCCGGCATCGCAATTCCCTTAATCTCCGTCCGTGCGGAATTGGAAGTCGGATATAACAGTAAGGCGGAAGTCGCCAGTAAGAACACAAAGGATGCGGAAAAGCATGTGGATTTGAGTGCGCAGACATCCACCTATATGTTCAATGCTTATTACGACATTGACACTGGCACGGCGTTCAAGCCATACATCGGCGCAGGTATTGGATTTGCAAACATCAATATGAAAGCCAATTCTTCCGAAGCGGGAGTTTATTCCATCGCGACGGATGAGAGCATCAATAATTTCACATACGGGTTTAGCGTGGGCGTATCTTATGCCGTGAACGACAATTTGTCCCTTGATTTGGGCTATCGCTATACGAATTTCGGCAAAGTGGAGGACACTGTGAAATACTGGGATGCGACGATGCCTGTCGGCAGAATGGTTGATCTGGAATCTGAAACAAAATTGTCCTCGCACGAAATCCTGCTTGGCACGAGATATAGCTTCTAATGCTGTCAAAACCCTAGAACGTTGTTTTTTTCATTTAACTTCCTTGAAAGGAGCGGTTTCTCCGCTCCTTTTTTATTGTACGCAAATTGCGTCATAGACGACATTATTGGAATCTATTTGGCGGATTGTTTCAGGGGTATCCTTCTGATAATCCACATAAATTGGACGATGGAGCAAGCAATAATCATCGCTCGTATTTGTCGTACAGGTGGCGAGATACAGCAGGGCTGCCGCAAGCCAGTGCGAGTTTTATCAGCGCGCCCCAAGTTCTTCACTTCTTTTTATTTTGAAATGCTTTTTCATTTCCTTGCCTCTTCGTTCCCCGATGGAATAAGCAACCGGAAATGCGGCTGTGCCTATGGCTATCTTGAATTCTTGCTAAAAGTTTTTAATTTTCTCTAACATTCTGTCTCAACGGTTACCGTTGCCACCTGATATTTCGGGAATCGACGAAGGATAGCCGTGGCTGGCAAGTATGCGTTGTGCAGGGCAATAGGTTGGTCGGTCAACCCATGCAGCACCACGACCCCCATGTCATCGGTGAAATACTGAAACAGGTGGAATCTGGTCAGCTGTTCCGACACCTGGATAAGGACAAACACGCGGAAATGATGCTGGAGGCGGAAAAGTCGGTTGGCCGCGATGAAAAAGACATTTTGAAGGACTTTGGAAGGGACCTTCCCATTTTGGAAAAGATGATGGGGGACCCCGACCGGGTTGTGGACGACCTCCGGCGGTTGGCGGATGGAGACCCCACGAATTGTTAGATAGACCATGGACGACGACGACAACAGCCATTACCATGACCACGGTGCCGCTGTGGTGACCAGTAGCAGCCTGCGGGACTTCATCCGCAGCCCGAAACTGTACCACGACCGGTACGTGGCGAAGACATTGCCCCACCGCCAGTCGGAAGCCATGCTATTCGGCGGCGCTACCCATGCCGCCGTGCTGCAGCGAGAAGTATTCGCCGGGCGGTACTACGCCGACCCGTACAACATCCGGTCACCCCGGTCCCACCGGCTGGCCATGGAAAATGATGGTAAAATACGGCTCACCCAAAAGTCCTACGACCTATGCCTCGCCCTCGCCCATGCCGCCTGGGAATATCCCCAGGCCAAAGCTTCCTGTTCCTCCGGAGCCATAGAAACCCCGGTCCAGGCGACCATGCGGAACGGGCTGGTGGTGAAGTGCAAGCCGGACCTCATCAACGACGGGGGCATCTACGACCTCAAAACCTTGGGAAAGCCCATGTGTTTTTTCCGGGACCATGCCTTTGCCCTGGGCTACCACATCCAGGCGGGCTTCTACACCGGAGTCCTCATCGGCGCAAGGGACCCCATCCGGCGGGACTTTACATTCTGGGTGGTGACCAAACAGCCGCCCTTCGAAGTGCAGTTCTTTACCATTCCCCACGAAGAATGCTTGTCCATCTGGCAATCCATCTGTTTGCCCGCCCTCAACGACCTCTCCAATTGCCTAAGGACCAATGCCTGGCTAGAAAGCACTTCCAGCACAATCGCCATCCCAGCCGCCCAGAAAAAGTATCATCGAAAGGTTTAAATCATGGAAAAAAATATGGAAAAAAATACGGAAATATCATTGGCAGAACATAGGAAGATTGAAGAAACACTATCATACTTGGTACGCCCAAAAGCCAAGATAATGTTCCAGGGAAGTGATGTTTGCTATGTTTTTTCTAGGAAACAATATGAACTTTTGGAAACCCACATGGGGGCCATGGATATGATAGCGAGAGACACATTTATTGGCATAAGAGAGGATCTCAATCACTATGTTTCCCTATGTTCAAAAGACGATAGGGTGGGTGATAAAATCAAAGATGCGTTGGGGGATTCCACCATTGTTTTCAATGCCTATAAAAAGATGTCCAAAAATTTGCTAAGGCTTATGAATGACGCACCCTATAAGCTATATAATGCTCGTAGGGGCTATACCCACATGCCGGCTGAAACATACAGATTGCTCATATTGGCTTGCATTGGTTATTATGGCGACATGGAGTGGACAAGGCATAGTATCCTGCGGGGCGATGCAGAGGAAGAGTTTACAAAAAAGGTAGCCGATGAATGACGAGTATAGGATTAATGAAATACTCATGGTATTATTCCATCCCACGGCGAATAGGACCCACAGTTTTTTTCCCTATTATTCCCTGTCCCCCGCGGACTGCGGCCACATCATGGAGACCGTGGAGATGTTTGAGAGGGAAATGGGTTATATGCTGGACGGCGTGGAAGGACACCTGAAAACCAGCACGGAAGATGTAAAAAGTACAAAACGCAACCCCCAAAAAAATACTCTGCAAGGTTGATAGGCTGCGGAAAGAGCTTGGGGAAGCCCTGGGATGGTTCGAAAGGTTGCCCACCTCATGAACATTTTCTATGCTATCCAAACTCTGGAAACCAAAACCTTCTTCAACCTTTGAGTTTG
>JAIRMM010000036.1 GCA_031258695.1 Puniceicoccales bacterium | reverse complement strand
TTTTGGCGATGTTGACAGATTCTTGCCCCAGAGCTCCATCGGCAACTAAAAATACCTCGTCGGGGGAGACAATTTTTTTGATATCTTTGATTTCTTCGATCAGCTGTTTGTCCACATGTAACCTGCCTGCGGTATCAAAGATTATCGCATCAAAACTATTATTTTCGGCGTGTTGCAAGCCATGTTTTGCGATTTTACATACATTTTTCGAATCCGGTTCGGCATAGTATGCCACGGAAATATTATCAGCCACCACTTTTAATTGGTCGATTACAGCAGACCGGTAGATATCACAGGCAACCAATAAAAGATTATAGCCCTCATCCTTTAGTAAAAGTGCTAGTTTGCGAGCGGTCGTCGTCTTCCCGGAACCATGCAAACCCGCCAGGAGAATCTTTAACGGCTTGGCCGCATATTTTTCCACCTCCTAGCTGCCCCCAAGAAGTTCGACAAGTTCGTCATAAACTATTTTAACAATCTGGTGCTCCCGCAAAATTTTGTCCAAAACCTTCTGGCCGATGGCAGATCTGTGAATTTTGCCTATGAATTCGTCGGCAGCCTCCCGGTTAACATCCGCACCCAGCAGGGAGGTTCGAATTTCTTCCAAGGCATCCGCAACATTTTTTTCTGAAATTTTCCCGAGACCACGCAGGTTCTTTAAAACATTGGAAATTTTATCAGTTATCGACGCAAACATGGAGTCATTTAATAAGCATAACCACAGCTTGGGCAAGCGTTTTAGTGTGCGAAATTGAAACTTTCATGGAGGAAATTCCCAGAGCTTCTATTTTATTTTTACCCTTTTCCGATAAAATAATATACGGTTCTCCGGAAGATTTTTTCCCGACGGAGATATCCTTCCATCCGACATTTTTCCCAATTCCCGTGCCGAGCGCCTTTGAAAAGGCTTCCTTCGTAGCAAATCTGGCAGCAAAGCTGTTGGCCGGCCTAGCGGTCTGTTTGCAGTATGCAATTTCAAGGTCGTCGAAAATTCTAAAAAGAAAAGCATTTCCCTATTTTTGAATTAGTCTGTCAATTCTTTCCACTTCGACGATGTCCGTCCCGAGGGATATGCTATCAACTACCATATTTATAGAACAAATAATATTCGTCCCTACCATTGCAAACAAACGTTCCACATAGTTCAGATATTTTTCGAAAATTCCAGGCAAATTGGACAACCCTCAATTAGGTGTTTTTTGGCTGGGCAAAATTGCCGTCCATAGAGGATCAATTGTATGTGCAATGTTTTCCATGTATTTACGGGGAAAAGTTTTTTTAGCGAATTTTCAATTTTTTTCACATCCTGGGATTTTTCAAGGCCCCAACGATTTGCTAGCCGGGCGATGTGAGTATCGACGGGAAATGCAGGTTCATCGAAGCATTGGCCCATGATGACCGAAGCGGTCTTATGGCCAACGCCAGGCAGCGCTTCGAGCTCCGCGAACGTGTGTGGAACCTGACCGTTATGTTTTTCCAGAATCGCCTTGGCGGTATCAATGATATGTTTCGACTTTGCGTTGAAGAGTCCACATGGCCTAACCATTGATTTTAACCGTTCCTCCCCCAAGTCTATTATTTCTCGAGGAGTTTTTGCGACGTTAAATAGCCTGTCCGTTACAACATTTACGACGGCATCCGTACATTGGGCAGATAGCATAACGGCAATTAGGTAGGTAAACGGATCAGAAAAATGGAGTTGAATTTGTGGACTCGGGAATAGTTCATCGAGCTTGGCCAGAATAAACTTTGATTTTTCGGAATGGTTCATAGTTTTTGGAACAAATATATGGACGTTGGCGGACAATTTGCGAAAAAAATTTTTTCCGAAAGGATAGGCGGTAAAAATTTCGGAGAGGGCAATCAAATCTACAAATTTGAAAAAATTAAACGGGCAAAGCGGGAAGCTCTCGCTAAATTTCCCGGTCGAATTTTGATAGACATGGGTGTGGGCGAGCCCGATGACATGGCAGCAAACCTGTTGGCCGAAGCCCTAGCCTGGGAGGCCGGAAAATATGAAAATCGTGGCTATGCCGACAATGGATGCCAGGAGTTCAAAGAAGCAGTGGCCAGTTACATGGAGTCCCAGTTTAATGTTTCATTGGATCCGCAAACGGAAATTATCCATTCCCTAGGTTCAAAGGCTGCCCTATCCATTTTGCCGCTATGTTGCATAGACCCGGGGGATGTCGTCCTGATGACAACGCCGGGGTATCCAATTTTCGGCACCCATGCCCGCTACCTTTTGGCGGATGTCATACATCTTCCGCTCCGTGCGAAGGATAGTTATTTACCCGCATTGGATGACATTCCCAGACATATTTTGCAAAAAACGAAGGCGATCGTTGTAAATTATCCCAATAACCCAACGGGAGCCTGTGCCACAAAGGAATTTTTTGAAAAATTGATCCATCTAGCCCATGGGTATTCTTTTTTAATAATAAACGATGGAGCGTATGCCTCCCTAACATTTCATGGAGAAGACAGACTTTCCATTTTTAATGTGGATGGGGCGAAGGAAGTATCGTTGGAACTGCATTCCATGTCGAAGGGGTTTAATATGACGGGTTGGCGACTTGGTTGGGTTTGTGGGAATTCCGAATTGATGGCTGCCTATGCCCATGTCAAAGATCTGACGGATTCCGGTCAATTTTTAGCCATACAAAAGGCGGCAGCCCAAGCCTTGAAGAATAATATGTCCATTCCAGTAGAAAATGCGCAAAAATATGAACGGCGAATGAATCAAATAGCTCCAATTCTAAAAGATAGCGGTTTCAACGTCGATAGCGTACGGGCCGGATTTTTCCTGTATACTCAAATTCCAAATTCCGCAGAATATGACGGCCAGAAAATTGCTTTTCCTTCGGCGGAAAAATTTGCTGAATGGATGATAACAGACCTTGGAATAGTCGTTGTTCCCTGGGATGCCGTTGAGCCATCCCTAAGATTTTCCATGACATTTGGAAGCAAAGACATGGACGAAAACGAAACCATTGATCTATTCAGAAATCGAATGTTCAATGTCAAGTTCAATTTTGGCAATTCGAAGTGATTTCAAAAATGCAAATCCATGGTCCCATCGCATATGCAAAGGCTCAAATTGCTGATTGTAAGGGCATTGAAGCTGCCAATGCGTTTTTGAAACTCCTGGGTAAAGAAGACAGCGATGAAATTGTTTGTGTCGCATGCTCGGGAGGCAGTGATTCCGTATTTCTAGTGAAATACATTTTGGAAAAATTTCCTAATTTAAAAAGCCGTTTGGTCATTTTGCATTTCAATCATAATTTGCGCGGCCAGGACTCCGATGGGGATGAACAATTTGTAAAAGTGCTGGCAATGGATTGGGGCGTGGCATTTTATTCGGAAAAATTGGTGGACAAACCGGCAAATGTTAGCGAAGATCGGTTGCGTCGTCTGCGGAATGAATTTTTTGAACGTGCACTTGAAAAATTTAATTCCAAAGTGTTAGTCCTCGGGCATCAAAAAAATGATATCGCCGAAACTTTACTGATGCGAATGGTTCGTGGGAGTGATACGGCGGGACTTTCCTCGCCCCGAGCCATGACAATTTTCCAAGAAAAATATTTAAAATTGCGGCCGTTGCTGGATTTTACAAAACAGGAAATGGAAATTTGCCTGAAAAGCTCAAAAATCGAATGGCGGGCCGATAAGACTAATTTCGAAAATGACTTCTTTAGGAATAAAATTCGCAACATCATTTTGCCAAGGATTCAAGAAATAGCTGGTCATTTCGATGTTGTCAAAAGTCTAGCGAGCGTAAGGCAAAACCTGGAAGAAGCTGACAATGCCATAGCTTTTTTTGCCAAAAAGTACCTCAACGGCAGAAACCTGAAGGGAAAACTTGTAATTTCCGATTTGAAAAAGTTGCCAACCGCCCCGTTGAAAAAGATTTTCGTAGAATTTTTGGCAGCCAACGGCCTCGATGTTCGGCGGTCCTATGTGCAAACATTTTTGGATAAAATGCACGGAGGTAAAGCAACGATTTTCAGCGTCGGCGGACGGAATTTCATCAAATTTGACGGCGACAGTTTTTGCGTGACTACCGGCGAAGAAGATAAAGACGAAGATGACGGCTGGGTGGTCGAAGATTTGAAAATAGGGCAAAATCCCTTGCCAAATGGAAAAACCTTGGATATTCAAAATGTAAAAATTTCCGAAAAATTCTGGGAAAATTTAAAAAATATGGACAGGGGAAAACAGTGCTACGCGGCCGTCGAAAAAATATCAAAAATTTCGATAAAAAAATATAAACCACTGTTTAAATATTTACCTCTTGGGCATAGTTCGGAAAGAAAACTGGGAGATATTTTGACCGCAAAAATTATCCCAAGGGAAGACAGACAGCTATTGCCTGTGGTGTTTGCTGATGGTAAAGTTTGTTGGGTTCCCCACTTGCCGGTTTCCGATTATTTTAAAATAAAAACAAAGGATAGTGGGGCTCTTCTATTGACATACGCATGATGCATGTTAGTTGGTATTGTAGTTGTGTTTGGGATTTGCCTTATATGCCAAAAAAAAATAATTCAAAATTTGTGTTTCAACTAAAAGTTGTTGGGGTTTGGGTAATTGTAATTTTAGCAATTTTTGCCCTATGGAGCATGTATAATCCTGTGGTTATGACCGTCCAGGGTAATAGGTGGAGCATCGAATCAGTCCTGGCAGCGGCGGAAAGAAATGACATCGTGTCCGGTGTCATACAGGGTGTCCCTTCCAAGGGATTCGAATGGTATAAGTTGTATGGGGAAGCCAAAAGTGTCGACGGGAATGTCATATCCGGAGGGAATGTTATATCAAATGTCCAGGCAGACCGACGGGCTATTAGCGATGTAAATTTTTTGAAAAAATTTAACGATGCCATTGCCAAAGCCAGTACAATTGCCCAAAACAATAGGGATACGGAAACGGAAACTTTTGTTGCGGAAGGTCGTTTAACCCCTACCCGCTATAACCGTCTAATAAAATCATCGAAGGTATGGGTCGAAAAACCAAGTTCGGCGCTATGGAGTGACATTTTGGTTAATACGGTACCCTATGTCATTTTTCTATTACTAATATTTTTCATTCTTGGAAGACAACTGCATGGGGCTGGTAAAAGTACGATGGTATTTGGAAAAAGTCGAGCTAAGTTGCAAACACAGGACAAGAAAAAAGTCACATTCAGTGACGTTGCCGGGTGCGATGAGGCGAAGGAAGAAGTGGCGGAAATCGTAGACTTTTTGAAAAATCCGAAGAAATTTTTGGACATCGGTGGACGTATTCCCAAAGGATGTTTAATGTTCGGAGCCCCGGGAACGGGGAAAACCCTATTGGCAAAGGCAGTTGCAGGGGAAGCGAAGGTTCCATTTTTTAGCATGAGTGGGTCGGATTTCGTTGAAATGTTCGTCGGAGTGGGGGCATCCCGCGTCCGGGACTTGTTCGAACAGGGAAGGAAAAATGCTCCCTGCATACTGTTCATTGACGAAATAGATGCCGTTGGTCGCCAGCGAGGGGCTGGTCTCGGTGGAGGGAACGATGAGAGGGAGCAAACGCTCAATTCTCTCCTCGTCGAAATGGATGGATTTGATAGTCGCGAAGGAGTAATCATTATGGCGGCCACAAAACGGCCGGATGTTTTGGATTCGGCACTTTTGAGGCCCGGGAGATTTGATCGACAGATAGTAATCGACCTGCCGGACCTGAACGGTCGGGAGGAAATTTTAAAGGTCCATGCAAAAAAGATCAAGCTGGATAAAAGTGTTAGCCTGAAGGACATAGCGCGTAACACATCGGGTTTCTCGGGGGCAGATTTGGAAAACTTACTGAACGAATCAGCTCTGCTGGCTGCCCGCGAAAATAAAAAAACCGTGAACAAAAACGATGTGGATGAAGCCCGCGATAAGATCGCATTCGGTCGGGAACGTAAAAAGTTGATGGATGACTCCGATAAAAAGGTTACGGCCTACCATGAAGCTGGCCATGCCATCGTTCAAGTAATTGTCGATGATGGAAACCTTCCTGTGCACAAGGTGACAATTATTCCCCGTGGGCAGAGTTTGGGAAGTACGATGTTTATTCCCCAAAAGGACATTTTAAACCAATCGAAAAAGAATTTGGAGGCTCAAATTTGCTGTTCGATGGGTGGTCGCGTGGCCGAAGAGATTATATTTTCTGAAATAACCAGCGGTGCCTCGGCTGACATAAAATCAGCAACGAAACTTGCAAGGAAGATGGTCTGCGATTGGGGGATGAGTCCACTCGGTCCAATCGCCTACGGGGAAAATCAGGATCACATATTTCTAGGCCGCGAAATTTCTCGTTCGCAAAATTATAGCGAACTAACGGCCCAAAAGATTGACTCTGCGGTTATATCATTTGTTGAAGCTGGTCATCGGCGGGCCTTCGAAATTTTGCAAGAAAAACGGACAGTTTTGGACAAGCTCGCGGAGGCATTGTTGAAGTATGAGACCGTTGATGGTGTTCATGTCTACGACCTTGTAAAGAATGGCGATTTCACCATGAATATAACCACGCCAGGGAAGCAGATCAAACAAAGGAATGATGATGACGTGGAAACTCCTAGGAAACGTCAAAATGATAAAAATTCAAAGAATAATTCGGGAAGTATTTTGCTTCCGGTGGGTAAGATTGAGCAACCTAAACCAACCGAGGTATGATGGAAATGTTTTTCGATTTTGACAGTAAACCCCAGGATAGTGAAGGTAAGTGGAAATCTTCCTTTGGTTCATTCGAGGAATTAAAAAAGCACTTCGGCGACGTATTCAGTTCCGCGGGGTCGAAGCTGGGATTTGTTTTCCCCGCTGGAAATGTGGAAGAAAAGGAAGTGGAGGGGGATAACGCAAAGGAAAAAGAATTCGCTGAATTTATTAAAAAAATCAAAGGTTTTAATATGAAACCCCGAGAAATTCGGGATTTCCTAGACCGTTTTGTCATAAAACAGTCGGAGGCTAAAAAGGTTCTATCCGTTGCAATTTGCGACCACTACAATCATGTGCGCAGGTGCCTATT
The DNA here is from genome assembly GCA_031258695.1 of Puniceicoccales bacterium. Lineage (GTDB taxonomy): Bacteria > Verrucomicrobiota > Verrucomicrobiia > Opitutales > JAIRKQ01 > JAIRKQ01. The sequence goes on along the minus strand of JAIRMM010000036.1, from coordinate 2,594 downwards.
GGATGGAGAATCTTCCCAGATCGAATATAACAAACAAAATGTCCTTCTCCTTGGCCCGACAGGCGTGGGGAAAATGTATCTAATAAAAAACATTGCCAAGCTTATCGGGGTACCATTTGTAAAAGTTGATGCGACAAAGTTTTCCGAAACAGGATATGTTGGCAACGATGTGGATGACATGATCCGTGATCTAATAAAGGCTGCCAATGGGAACGTAAAATTGGCACAGTATGGGATCGTCTTCATCGATGAAATTGATAAGATTGCCATATCGTCCAGTTTTGAAGGGCGTGACGTTTCCGGCCGTGGCGTACAGATAAATCTTTTAAAGCTGATGGAGGAGAGTGAAGTCAACGCATACAGTCAAACGGATATGATATCGCAGTTGCGGGTTGCCATGAGCTTTGCGAGTGGGGGAAGCGTGGAGCAGAAACAAAGCATCAACACAAAACACATTCTATTCATTGCTAGCGGTGCATTTGATAGGCTTGTCGACATTGTTAAAACGCGGGTAGGAAACAAAAGCATACGGTTTAGTTTCAAGCTTTCTCCCAGTGACCAGGACGAAGCCTATGAATATTTAAAGAAAGTTTCTACGACAGACTTCATCAAATATGGGTTTGAGCCGGAATTCATTGGACGTTTGCCGGTGCGGGTTGCCTGTGAAGCATTGAACGCCGATGATCTGAAAAACATCTTGGTTTCGTCGGAAGGTTCAATTTTAAAGCAGTATGTGGAAGATTTCGCCGGTTACAAAATAAAATTTAGTGCCGACGATGGGGCGTTGACCGAAATTGCCAAACTGGCAGCCGATGAAAAGACAGGGGCTCGCGGTCTGCTTACAATTTTAGAAAAATTATTGCGAGATTCCAAATTCGAATTGCCGTCGACGGATATTAAATCCATAAGGGTAACAAAAAATTTTGTGGCGGATCCGGTCAAAGCGCTGTCGAATTTAATGGGAAAAGAATCCAGGCCAAAAACAACGGCCCCGTCGGCCAATGGGGTTAAAAAAACCACAAGGGGAAAAAAACCTAGCCAAAATGGATCCGATACCATCCAAATTGTTTAATTTTTCCAATGCCTGTGTCATTCGCGAAAAGCTGCGGGGAAAAAATCAGAAAGTGGTATTGACCAACGGATGTTTCGATGTACTGCACGTGGGACACATATTTTCCCTTGAAAATGCGAAAAAACTTGGGGATTCCCTTTGGGTTGCCCTAAATTCTGACATGAGCGTAAAAGCATTAAAGGGAGACAAACGCCCTATTTTCACTGAAAGAATGCGGGCCTATGCACTATCCGCTCTGTCCGCCGTTGATGGCATTTTTATCTTTAATGGGAATAGGTTGAACGACGAAATATTACGCTTCCGCCCCGATGTCTACGCAAAATCTGGAGACTATACCATCGATACCCTGGACCTTTCCGAACGAGAAGCTTTGCAAACCGTCGGAGCGGCGATCCATTTTCTCCCATTTATGGAAGGTTTTAGTAGCACTTCCATTGTGGGCAAATTTTCATAGCTTGCCCCCCTAAATTTCATGGGGGAGAAGCATTTTGAAAAGTTTACACTTCGCCTGCAAGTTTTTTTAAACCTACAAAAAGCCCCCTGGGAACATTTGGGACAAAACTGGTCCATCGCCAACGGAACGGATTTATTTATAAAGCTTCAGCCTTTTTTACGGCGACTTTGCGGTGTTTGCCATCCCATTTGACAATTCCATCGACGAGGGCAAACAGGGTATGGTCGCGGCCGCAACCGACATTATTTCCGGGATGAATCTTTGTTCCCCGCTGCCGCATCAATATGGTCCCTGCACGGACGACTTCCTCGTCGTATTTCTTCACTCCGAGCCTTCTGCCCGCACTATCCCGTCCATTTCTAGATGTTCCTTGTCCCTTCTTGTGTGCCATGATAAACCTCGCTCAACTTTGGATTGATTCTATTTTAATTACCGATATTTCTTGGCGATGTCCACGCTTACGTTGGTACCCCTTGCGCCGCTTTTTTTTGAAAATCATCACCTTCTTAGCGCGTTTATTTTCTAAAATTTTCGCCCTAACGCTGACTCCCGCAACCAAGGGAGTGCCTATTTTGGTATCATTACCCTCGCTCAGCAATAGGATATCCCCTATCACCACCTCATCTCCGGCAGAAGAATCAACGTACCTATCCACAAACAAAATATCGCCCTCTTGTACGGAAAATTGTTTGCCCTGTGTCCTAATAACTGCCCTCATATGAATTAACTGCAATAAACATATCATGGGCGAAAAAGCAAGGTTTTTTTGGCATGTTTATTTTGCTTTTATTTTGCTTTTAAAAAAACGTTTTTATCCTAGAATTTTTCCCAAAATGAATGAAGTTGAGAAAGTTGTGATAGTGGGAAGCGGATGTGCTGGTCTAACAGCTGCCATATACACATCTCGAGCAGCATTATCACCCTTGGTCATTGGGGGGCCACAGCCCGGTGGCCAGTTGACAATGACCAATGAAGTAGAAAATTTTCCTGGATTTCCAAATGGAATAAATGGATTTGATCTGATGGCTAACATGCGATCGCAAGCTGAACATTTTGGTACACGTTTTG
>JAIRMM010000015.1 GCA_031258695.1 Puniceicoccales bacterium | reverse complement strand
CTGGCAACGGCGTCGAATCGATAAATAATCTCACCCCTGTTCCTTCTTTGTGTCATTTTGTAGATGCTTTTGGAAGCCTTCTTCAAATGCTTCAAAAAGTTGGAATAATTTGGCATTTGTGGAAAAAATTGTCGCAGAAATTGCCCATCAATCCCATAATAAAATTCTCTGAAACTGCGGACTTTGCTCTTCAAAAACCACACATAAATGGTAACAACTTCGCTCACACATAGCCTACAACGCCCTTTCCCTCTTTTTCTCACCACAATATTTTTTCTCTTGCCTAGATCGTCGATTTTCACAAAGAACTCTACCAGTCTTAGGCTTTGGGTTTTCATTCTTCTTCCCTAAGACTTTTTCATTTTTTGTCTCTTTCTAGTTTCGCCATTCGCGTCTATTTTCTAAACGTCAGTTTTCTTTATGAGAATGCCAGCTTTCCTTATGGAGCCTGAGCCTAGGGGTTTTGCTTGATCATTTTTTGTAAATTTTCTATGGTACGCCTTATGGAAACGTCATGTTCCATTGCACTTTCAACGGTTTTGCACGCGTGGATAACCGTACCGTGATCCCTTCCTCCAAATTCATCCCCGATGTCCACCAACGAACGGTTTGTCATTAGTCTGCACAGGTACATCGCAATTTGTCTGGGAAATGCAATACTGGCCGGCCGCTTTTTCCCCGTAATATCATTGAGGGATAATTTGTAGTGGGAACAAACTTTTCGTTGGACCGCTTCTACGGTGATCTCGATGGCTTTTTCTTCGAAAAACAAGTCATGGAGAATATGTTCCACCAATTCGGAATTAATTGGGGCTTTGGTAATTGAAAGGTAACTGGCAATTCTGTTCAAAGCTCCTTCCAGCTTTCGCACATTGCTTGAAACCCTGTTGGCCAATGTCTCAATTATATCATGGGAAAGCTCGAGGTGCATGGCGGTCGCTTTCTTATCAAGAATTGCAATCCTGGTTTCCAAATCCGGTGCTTGAATATCCGCCACTAATCCCCACTGGAACCGGGAAACCAATCGATTTTCTAGCCTGGCTATTTCGGATGCTGGACGGTCGCTGCTCAGAATAATTTGCTTTTGTGCCTCAAATAATTCGTTAAAAGTATGGAAAAATTCTTCCTGTATGCGTTCTTTTCCCGATAGGAAATGCACATCGTCGATCAATAAAACATCCACGTAGCGATACTTTTTCCTAAATGCGCCTAGATTATTTTTTTGTAGTTCGAAAATGAACTCGTTGGTAAACTTTTCCGTGGATGTATAGACCACATTTATCTTTTTATACTTGTTCAAAACACTATGTGCCACCGCCTGCATCAGGTGGGTTTTCCCAAGACCCGTATCTCCGTACAGGAATAGCGGATTGTAAGCACGCCCGGGGGTATTGACAACGGCCGTACAGGCCGCGTGAGCCATTTGATTCCCAGATCCTACGACGAAATTTTCGAATGTGTTTTGTTTGTTGAGTGTAATGGGCATTGTCCCACTGTTTTGAGCACTCGACATATTTTTTTTCTGTTTTTGAGAGGTGCTGGAAATTTCCTGGGGAACTTGCAGTTCCCTATCCTGTACACGAAACAGAATCTTCATATTACGCCCCGCTTCCTGGCATAAATTTTTTGCCATTATATCCAGGTAATTTTCTTGTAACCAAATGGCGGTGAAATCATTCATTACCCCAAAAACAATGGCATTTGGTGTTTCTTCGACGACATACAATGGCTCGAACCACGAACGAAAAACGTCATGGGGAAATACTTCCCTAAGATTATCGCGAACAACTCTCCAGAGCGTAGAATTTGTGGTAAGATTTGCGTTCATATATTGGGAAGCGGTTAAAAGTTGTTCACAAAATTATGGGCATAAATTTTAGCTCCGTGCTAAAGATTTTTTTTGGAAAAGCAAAATTAATTTTTGACATATTTTTGTCCAGGCTTAGGATTAAATCCCTTTGTTTGTGCCGACTTAATCGGCAAAGTTTGCAAACCAATTCCCAGTAAAATTTAAACATCGTTGCTATGATTCGCTTGGACGAAAGAAAATCAAGAAGAAGAAATTAACAAGTTATTCACATTACAATGTGGACAATACGTAGAAACTTTTAGTGGAGAGATCGTCGTAAAATAGTCTTAACTTTTTTCCACCTTGAAAAAATTTTTTGCAGAAATTTTTGTTACCACCGGGAAGATTTTCCATATTTTGACCAATCCAAAAACTTTAGATTGCCGTTGAAAAATTTTTTCCTAAGGGTATTGTTCCATCCATGAGTAAGGAATTTGGGCAACAGTTTGTCGAGGCTAGAAATGCGCGGGGCGTTACATTGGAAAAGGCTTCCGAAGAAACGAAAATTAAATTGGAATATCTCGCCGGCATAGAAAGTGGAGAATATGATTTCAATTTGCCCGACATTTATCTGCGAGGATTTATCAAAATTTATGCTAGGTACTTGAAATTGAATGTCGATGCTGTCATGGCAAATTGCCCCATAGAAGAATTTGAAGTTTTACATTCCAAATGTGTTAGAAGGGTTGTGTATAATACGCTAATTGCCAATGAAAAAGAACGAGAGGACGGATCGGATTTGGGAATAAACGATACGATTCCCTTTTCAAAAAAATTTAAACGGCTTAGGGAAAAAATGAAAACCATCTTTCAACACAGGCATTTTATCAAGATAGCATCCGGTTTGCTGATCGTTATTTTGGTATTTGTTTTTTTCAAAGCATTCTCCTCCAAAACAGGACATGCCAAAATTCCGTCCAGGCGCGTTGATAAGATACTGGACACGGCAAATCAATCCGTGTTATCATTGATTCCAACGGGGAATGTGAAAGTTGTTGTGCGCTCCAAAGCGTCCGGGGAGAAAATTTTTGTGGGCAACCTGGAATCGGGTGAGGTGAAAAAAATAGTTTATTCAAGCCCCGTCCAGGTCTTCTACGACAATGGTGAGTTTTTACTAATTAAGCAGGCGAATGGAGAGCAGCTGTATCCTCAGCCTGGCCGTGGTGGAATAGAAATAAAATAGATGTTAGTATGAAAATTTCAATATTTGGTGCTGGAGCCTGGGGAACAGCCATGGCTTGCTATTGCAGGACAATTGGCCATGATGTTGTCTTGGTTCCTAAGTTTGAGGAACAGGCAGATAAGATGGCAAAATTCCAAGAGAATGTTGATTTTCTTCCCGGAATCAAGTTCCCGGATGGCATAAACATAACCACAGATATCGACATAGGAAATACGGATTTGGCATTTCTGGCATGTCCAGCGGTGGGAATGGAAGATCTCTGTCTGAGCTTGGGTCGGGCATCGGAAGGTGTAAAAAATCTCCCCCTCCTCGTTTCCCTGTGCAAGGGTATACAGAATGAAAATTCGGAGACCGCCTCCGATCTAATTGCAAGAATGTTGCCAAATTTCGAGCATGGCGTGCTCGCGGGGCCAACAAATGCGAAAGAGGTAGCGGAGGGAAAACATGCGGCCATGGTTTTGGCCACGAGCTCGAAAAATATCTATGGGATACAAAAAGCATTAAGTTCTGAGCGGATACGAATTTATAGCGGTAGAGATGTGAAGGGAGCCGAGTTGGGGGGATGTCTAAAAAATGTCTATGCGATTGGGGCAGGAGTCTGCGATGGCCTAGGGTTCGGTGACAATGCCAAGGCTGCCTATTTAACCAGGGCATTGAAAGAATTGGTGACCATCGGCGTATCCCTCGGGGGACAAACGGAAACTTTCTATGGCTTGAGTGGATTTGGCGATTTCATCGCCACGTGCATGGGAACATGGAGCAGAAATCGTACATTTGGTGAAAGGGTGGGAAAGGGTGAGACCGTGGATGAAATTTTTGCGACCCAGAAGGCTGTCGTTGAAGGGTATAAAACCGTAAAAGCCTTCCATTTCATTTGCGAAAAAAAGAACATAGGTGCTCCGATCATAGCAGCAATTTACTCCGTCCTGTACCTGAACGTACCTCTTCAAAAGTGCATAGAAGGTCTGCTCAATCGCTCGTTAAAATCGGAATAGAGTGGTTCATGGCGCAGCAGGTAAACATTCTTGTGGTAAAACCATCCAGCCTGGGTGATATTATCCATGGGCTACAAGTGGTTGCAACCATAAAAAAGTGCCTATCAAATATATCAATCGACTGGGTGGTGCGAGACTGTTTCATCGATGTGGTGAAATCTTCCAGATTGGTCGATAAAATTTTCGTATTTTACCGGGGCCAGGGTCTTCGAAAATTTATGGATCTCATGTCGAAGATTAGGAAACAACACTACGACTATGTCTTCGACATGCAAGGTCTGGCGCGCAGTGGTATAATAACATATTTTTCGCGTTCCAATAGAAAAGTTGGCCGGTCAGATGCCAGGGAGTTTGCGTGGATGGCATACAACAGAAAAATTCCACTTCCCCAGGTGGGGAAGCGACATGCGCTGGATATTTTGTTGCAATTTTTGCCGGAGCTAGGTTTGGAAGCAAAACTACAGGGGGAATTAAAATTTTCAACGTCCCCAAGCAACATGGCAAGGGATATTTTTTTCAACGATAGGCATGAGAAATGCAAACTGGTTTTGCTATTTCCAGAAAGCAGGCGGAAAAAGAAGGAATGGCCGTATTTTAACCCGTTGGCGGATGCGTTGGGCGAAAAATTGCCCACCATGCGGATTATTGTCCTGGCACAGCGATGGACCAATGTGCCATCCGTATTGCCAAATGTCTATAACCTATCCGCACGAACGTCCATGGATGATCTCATTTATTTGGTACAGAATTCTACGCTTGTGATTGCAAATGATAGTGCCCCAATCCATTTGGCAGCGGCATTATCAACCCCCGTCATTGCACTGTTCGGACCGACGGATATCCAAAGGTTTGCCCCCTATCCCATCGGTTCGGAACGCAATGTGGTGCTCCAGGCTAGGAACAAAAAGTTGTCTTCCATTGACGTTGAAAATGTCGTGGATCACGCCCTACGCATCATATCAAATAGGGGAAGCCTTTAGCCAAGTGCCGAACGGATCCTTATTTCGCCCATGGCATCTATGGCATAATTTTTGCTGGCTTGTTTCCATGGCAAAAAAATCTTTGTCGGAAAGGGGACACGAACAGCCAAGTGATTATTCTGTGGAAAAAGACGGTATCCAACGTGTCGAAGAGCAAAAGATGGGCGGCGAAAACCTGGATAGGGGGTTGGATGATGTCATGCAAGATTTAAAAAACCAACTGGCAGACAAGCAAAGGGAAGCGGATAGTTACAAAGATTCCATGTTGCGGGCATTGGCTGATTTTGAAAATTATAAAAAACGGACCCAGAAGGATTTTTTTGAGGTACGGAACAATGCCATCGCAGGCGTCTTGGAAAGTTTATTGCCCATTTTGGACAACTTCGAGCTTGGGCTGGCTGCCGCTGGTCAGCACGGAAGTGATAAAATCGTCGATGGGTTTAGAATGATTTTTGCGAACTTTAAAAGCCTATTAGCTTCCCATGGTGTCCAGGAAATTTTCCCATTGAATGAAAAATTTGACATGCATTTCCACGAATGCGTACGGCGGGTGATGGACGATGGGAAAGAAAATGATACCGTCATTTCCGTTGACAGAAAGGGTTATAAACTCAATGATAAACTATTGCGCCCGGCCGTGGTAACGGTTTCGTATCACGAAGAGCAAAATAAGGAATCAAAGTAAAAATGGGAAAAACTGACTATTACGACGTCCTTGGAGTGTCAAAAAATGCTTCCGAGGAAGATATTAAGAAAGCCTATCGCAGGATGGCGGTGAAGTACCACCCGGACAAAAATCCAGGGGATAAGGTCGCCGAGGAAAAGTTTAAAGAAGTTGCCGAAGCATATGAAGTTTTGAAAGATAGCGATAAGCGTGCCGCCTACGATAGATATGGGCACAGTGCTTTTGCCCAGGGAGGGGCACAGGCCGGTGGATGGGGATCGGGAGGCCATGATCCCTTTGACATATTTCGCGATGTGTTTGGAGGAAGTGGTTTCGATGATTTGTTTGGGTTTGGCCGCCATGGGTCATCCGGTGAATCAAGAAGACAGGCGGGGAGTGACCTGCGCTATAATTTGAAAATAACACTGGAGGAGGCCTTCCATGGCACAGAAAAAACCATAAAATATAGTAAGCACGTGACATGTGCCAAGTGTAGCGGCAGTGGGGCTGCCCCTGGATCGAAAAAGGTCACCTGCAAAACCTGTGGAGGAACGGGTGTGTTTTCAATGCGCCAAGGCTTTTTTAGCATGCAACAAACTTGCCCCGATTGCCACGGTGCCGGGACAAAAATTGAAACCCCATGCCATAATTGTAGAGGAACTGGCCGTGTAATGGAATCGTGTACAACGAAGGTCAAAATCCCCGCAGGAATATTCGACGGAGCCAGTTTGCGAATGAGAAATATGGGGGAAGCTGGAGCGAACGGCGGGCCCAATGGAGATCTATACGTGGCAATTTATATCATGGAAAATAAACGTTTCGAACGCCATGAAAATGACCTGTACTGCACCCGGAAGATCCCATTTACCATGGCAGCTCTCGGTGGAGAAATTGAGGTCGAGACCGTCGACGGTCAGGCAAATCTTAAAATTCCAGCCGGAACGCAATCGGAAACGATGTTTCGCATCAAGGGACAAGGGATGCCAGATCTAAATCGTCCAGGAAATCGAGGGAATCAATACGTAAAGATTACCATCGACGTTCCGACAAAATTATCCCGAGAACAGAAAGAAAAATTGCAAGAATTCGAAAAAATGTGTAACATGAAGAGTGGTGGGTTTTTTCAAAGATTTAAGGAAAAGTTTGAATCACTATGATAGCGAGGGAGTTTTTTGAGATAGACGAATCGGGAAAATTTGTCGAATATTTTGGGGTGGATGAGAATCCTGTCCTTTGGCTAAAAAAGATAAACTTTGCCATTTTAGACATGCTCAGCGTGTCCAAAGGGACGAAACAAAATATCCCTCCGGGATGTCACATCGGGAAAGATGTCTTCATACACGAATCCGTGCAACTACCGCCGATTTGTGTCATAGAAGGTCCAGCCTACATCGATGAGGGGACTAGCATTCGCCCATTTGCCTATGTGAGGGAGAACGTAATTATCGGAAAAAATTGTCTAATTGGAAATTCCTGTGAATTAAAAAATTCCATACTTTTGCATAATACGCAAGTTCCGCATTTTAACTATGTGGGAGACTCCGTTCTGGGAAATTTTGTGCATCTTGGAGCCGGTGTAATCTTGGCAAATTTGAGGCTAGACAGGAAGAATATTATCACCCATTATAATGGAGAGCGGGTTGAAACGGGTATGAAAAAAGTCGGAGCAATCATCGGAGATCGTTCCGAAATTTCCTGCAATTCAGTGCTTAATCCGGGAACCATTTTGCCAAAAAATTCAATGGTAGTCAATGGACAGATAAAAAAGGTTTTAGGCTCCGAGAAAGTAACTAGGTAGGCACATATTTCCTCCGGGATATTCGTTAAATGGTATATTTTTCTTGCAAGTCAATGTTGGTTTATTTTTTTATGATAAGGAAGTAGATGGCGTTTAGTTTTAGGAGTAAAATAGCAAACTTTTTTACCAATTTTTTGGGACTTTGGGCCCATGACATTGGGATTGATCTTGGTACGGCAAATACTTTGGTTTTTGTTCGCGACAAGGGAATCGTGTTGCGGGAGCCTAGTGTTGTCGCAATTTATGCAACTTCGCGGCGCGTACGTGCCGTTGGGGTAGAGGCGCGAAAAATGTTGGGGCGTACACCGGGGAGCATCATAACATTGCGCCCAATGAAGGACGGTGTTATTGCCGATTTCGAGGTGACGGAGGCAATGTTGCGATATTTTATCGGAAAGGTGCCCAGTTCGGTGCGGTTGGTTCCCCCTCGGGTCATCATCGCTGTCCCATCCGGCATAACGGAAGTAGAAAAGCGTGCCGTAAAAGAGGCAGCTATCCATGCGGGTGCCCGCGACGTATTACTAATTCAGGAGCCAATGGCAGCGGCGATAGGCGTTGGTTTGCCCATCGATGAACCAGCCGCCAACATGATAGTTGATATCGGTGGAGGAACAACGGAGATTGCTGTTTTGTCGCTGAATGGGGTGGTTCTGGCACGGAGCATTCGCATTGGGGGTGATGAAATGGACCACAACATAATCGACTATGTCAAGCGTGAATATAATTTAATAATTGGGGAGCGTACGGCCGAGGAATTGAAGATGAAAATTGGTTCAGCTTCTCCATTGGAGGAGGAACTCTCAATGTCAATAAAAGGTCGAGATGCGATGGTAGGGCTTCCGAAAACCATTACCATCAACTCCAGTGAAATTAGGATGGCGCTAAAGGATGCGGTTGTGGCTATTGTCAATGCGACCAAGGGCGTTCTGGAACAATGTCCCCCGGAACTATCATCGGATTTGGTCGACCGCGGCATAGTGCTCGCAGGAGGAGGGGCAATGTTAAAAAATTTGGACATTTTGATGGCCGAGGAAACAGGGCTTCCGGTCATCGTTGCCAGTGACCCTCTCAGTGCGGTTGCCAATGGTACGGGAACGGTTTTACAGGACCTATCAATTTGGCTTGACAATGAATAGCATTCGTGCAGGAATTAAGTTATTATGACGATGAAAAAGTCTTTGGCATTGTTTATTCTTTCTGTGGTTGCCATATTGGCCTACGTCCAGTGGGGCTTAGAAGGTGTCCCGGGAGAAGAAATGTATGGAATCATGGGAAAAGGCAAGGCCACCGAACAAATGATGTGTAGGTATATACGGAACTATAATACGCAGATCGATCCTCTCAGGTTGAGATACCTCATAGAGTGCTACCTGTGGGAGTCCGCTTTCGAAGGTGTGAATGGTGATGCGGCATTTGCGCAAATGTGCCATGAGACCAATTTTTTAAAATTCGATGGGAACATTGATATCTCGCAAAACAATTTCAATAGTTTGGGTACCATGGTATATGATATGTATTGGGCTTGCTTTTTTACAACGAAAGAAGGAGTCCGCGCCCACGTGCAACATTTAAAAGCCTACGGATCTAAAAAACCACTAAAAAATCCATGCGTTGATCCGCGGTTTGATGTCGTGAAAAAAGGAAGCGTAAACCTGGTTCGCGATTTGAACAGCAAGTGGGAAGGCTTAGAGTATGGCAGAAGCATAGAGAAGAAAATTGACATGTTGCTAAGCATGTAAATTTTATACTTTTTCCGGGAAAACTCCTGAAATATCACCCGAATAGTTCCACCATTTTCTTATTTTATATCAAAAAAAGTTTTTCCCCATCTGGGGATCATTTAATTTTTCACAAAAAGATTAGGAAAGATGGAATGGGAACGGGAGCAGAGGCAAATAAAATCGACGAGGGATATGCCGAGGCTGTGGGACAGGAATATGATCAAATTGCGCAAATTTTTTCTTTCCCAGGGTCATTATCCTAGGGTCAGGACTCATAAATTCAAATAAAAGAGGAAGGTGCAGGCGATACAAATAGAAGAGAAGAAAGTATGGGCACAGCGGTCATAGCGGGTGGCAATGCGGCGCCAGTCCTTCAATTTGCTGAATGGAGAGCGAAAGCGAGACAAGGTAGCACCGAAGAAATTTTTAAATTTTCCGATGACAGTTTCGACGAGTGATCGTTTTTTGAGCAACCTTTTTTCTTCATCTTTTATTTCATTTTTTGAGGATAGACCCTAGGGGATCATCCTTAACCATAGTCAAGTTGACTATGGCGACACTTTCTACAAACGCGAATGGCGAAATTAAAAAGGGAAATTGACGGCTAAAACGGCTGCACAAATGGCAGAGAAAGCGGATTTTGGAGAGCGAAAGGGAGACAAGGTAGTACCGAAGAAATCTTTAAATTTTCCGATGACAGTTTCGACAAGTGATAGTTTTTTGAGCAATCTTTTTTCTTCTTCCGTATTTGGAGTCATATTTTGCTTACGCCGTGCGACAAGTCGCAATCCTCTGTAAATTAACCGTTTTGCAAGTGGTTCGGAACAA
>JAIRMM010000041.1 GCA_031258695.1 Puniceicoccales bacterium | reverse complement strand
GTATGGGCACAGCGGTCGTAGCGGGTGGCAATGCGGCGCCAATCCTTCAATCTGCTGAACATATTTTCGATTTTATGGCGTCGTTTGTACAAATTTACCGCATAGGGAGGTTTAATTTTACGAGTAGTTATGGAGGGGATGCATGGCTCTACGCCCCGCCGTTTTAGACCTTCCCGAAACCAGCTGGCGTCATATCCTTTGTCAGCCAGCAGATAACTCGCTTTCGGCAGATCTTTTAGTAGTTCTCCAGCGCCAACGATGTCATTGACGTTCCCGGCCGTTAGCAGCAACCTCACCGGTCTCCCAAGGTCATCGCAAGCGGCATGTAGCTTACTATCGAGCCCTCCTTTCGTTCGCCCAATGTGCCTGGGTTATTTATTTCTTATCCTTTTCCAATGCTTTTCTCCCGGGCTTTTACACTTTTTTTAGTTTTGTCGCTCTTCTGTTTTACCAATTTCTATAAAAAAGAAACTTGGGAACGGAATTTTTGGTTAACCTTTTTGAGGGAACATTGAGGGATTGACCTTTTCCCGATGCCCTGCTTTATGCTTCCCTAGTCCCCCGCAAGGACTGAGACTATGGAGCTTTTAGACTGGAGCCGAGGATGAGATTCGAACTCACGACCCACGCATTACGAATGCGTTGCTCTACCGGCTGAGCTACCTCGGCGAAAATCAAATCCATATCTTCACCAATGAAATGGAGCCGACTATCAGGTTTGAACTGATGACCGTCCGCTTACAAGGCGGGTGCTCTACCAACTGAGCTAAGTCGGCCTCAATCTTCTGCTACGGTACTCATTTCCGAATGCGGGAAAATTTTTGATTGAACTTTTCAACACGTCCCGCCGTATCCACCAGGCGTCTTTCGCCGGTATACGCCGGATGGGAATCTGCTGTCACGTCGCAGTAAACGACATAACATTCGACACCGTCAACCATATCTTTCTGCTTGGAACGCAGGGACGACATGGTCACAAGTTTTTTCCCCGTTGATACATCAATGAAGCATACCGGATGTTTTTCTGGATGAATGCCATCTTTCATTTTATTCCTCCTCCCATTTACCCTTGACGGGCTTTATATCTCGGGTTTGTTTTGCAAATTACATAGACTCGACCCTTGCGACGCACAACCTGACAGTCAGGATGTCGCAATTTTATCGATCTCAGCGATGTCGTTTTTTTCATAGAATCCCCCTCTTATAGGTCAAAACAAAATATTGTATGGATTTATGTCAAATAATATTTCCATGGACCTATACCAAAGGTAAAAGAAAAAATCTTCAAGCAGTATTTTGAGAAATGTTATCGCCGGTAAAGAGGTAAATCGATGGGGACGGTTGAAAAATCGTGCCGTGTTGGAAAAATTGCCACATCTTCGAAAAAGGTATGGGTTGAAAGTCGGGGGAATAGGGGCAAAAGTGAAGGGACACGGCCGTTGAATTTTCTAGGAGAAAATTTTTTTAAAAAAAATTGTTGGCAAACATATTCTACTACATATAGTACTTTATAATACTTTTCAGTGATGTTTTCTACTATATGTAGGAAAATCTGTTTTAATATTTTTAGTTTAGAAGGAGTTTACCTATGGCTACCATACCACAATCGGTCAAAAACGCGTCCAGTGAAATTGCAATGGAAGCAGTTCTGCATGGTCAAATTTTTCAAGTTCTTACGGAAGCAGGAAGCTCCACGGGGGAATATGGGCAAAAAGTTGCCTGGGACCTAGCCCGCGAAGTCATAGCAAAGATTTGGGAGCATAGTAAGGGTAATCCTATCAGCACCGAGCAGATTGAAAATTTTATTGAGCAAGTATTATTTATATCCCCCTACCAACGAACGGCAAAGGCATTCATTTTGGCCCGGGACAGGCGGGACAGGGGCGAAAATTCCGCCATCCAGATGGAAGTCGACAGGATTAATCAGTACATTTCGCGGGCAGATTGGGAAGTGCGGGAGAATAGCAATATGTGCTATTCATTGCAGGGATTAAACCACTATTTGTCGGGCTCCTTGAGCCAAACCTACTGGTTGAATAGCGTTTACCCATCACACATTAAAAATGCCCATGAATCTGGGGATTTTCACATCCATGATCTAAATCAATTGTCGGTCTACTGTGTCGGGTGGGACTTGGCATCCCTGCTAAAAGAAGGTTTTTGTGGTGTCCCTGGCAAAACGGAGGCATATCCCCCAAAACATTTTAGAACGGCCCTGGGACAGGTGGTAAACTTTTTCTATACGTTGCAAGGTGAGGCGGCTGGAGCACAGGCATTTTCAAATTTTGACACGCTGTTGGCACCATTTATTCGCTATGATAATCTATCGTTCGACCAGGTGAAACAAGCTTTGCAAGAGTTTGTGTTTAACATCAACGTGCCTACCCGCGTGGGGTTTCAAACTCCATTTACAAACATAACGCTCGATCTGTTTTGTCCGAAGCATTTTGCCAATGAACCGATAATAGTAGGTGGTGAATTCAGACATGAGAAATATTCAGATTTCCAGAAGGAAATGGACATGTTTAACCGTGCATTGTTCGAAGTGATGGGGGAAGGGGATGCCCGGGGACGCATCATGACATTCCCAATTCCTACAATTAACCTGACAAAAGATTTTGATTGGGACAATGAAAACCTAAAAGGATTGTGGGAGATGACCGGCAAATATGGCATTCCATATTTTTCCAATTTTATTAACTCAGACATGAATCCGGATGATACCCGTTCCATGTGTTGCCGCCTAAGGATTGATAATACTCAGCTGGAAAAGCGAGGCGGCGGTTTATTTGGAGCGAATCCATTGACGGGAAGTGTGGGAGTTGTAACCATAAATCTTCCAAGAATTGGATACTTGTCCAAAACCAGGGAAGAATTTTTCGACCGTCTGTCAACGATGATGAATATCGCCAAGGACAGTTTGGAAATCAAAAGAACACTATTGGAAAAATTGACAACGTCGAATTTGTATCCCTACACAACATTCTATTTGAAGGACATCAGGTCTAGGTTTGGGCAATTTTGGAAGAATCATTTTTCAACAATAGGACTGGTTGGAATGAATGAAGCATGTTTGAATTTTTTAAACCAAGACATAACAAGCAAGGGCGGAAAAGCTTTTGCTCTGGATGTTTTAGATTTCATGCGTGAAAAAATTATCAAATTTCAAAAGGAAACGGGCAACCATTATAACCTGGAAGCAACACCTGCCGAAGGGACATCATTCCGGCTGGCTAAAAAAGATAAGACGCGGTTTAAAGAAATAAAGGCGGCCAATGAACGAAATCAGAATGAGCAAAGTGATGTGCCATTCTATACCAATTCTATCCATGTTCCCGTAGATTTTACGGATGATTTGTTTGAGCTTTTAGACCACCAGGACGAGTTGCAGACCAAGTTCACAGGCGGAACAGTCGTCCATGCATTTCTCGGAGAAAGAATATCCGATGCCGAAGTGGTAAAAAATCTCGTTAGAAAAATTGCAGAAAATTATAAGCTGCCCTACTATTCGTTGACGCCAACCTTTTCCATCTGTCCGGAGCATGGGTATTTGGTTGGAGAGCAAAAGACTTGCCCCCATTGCAATAAAAAGACGGAAATTTATTCCAGAATAGTTGGGTATTTACGACCTGTGCAACAGTGGAATGATGGCAAACAGGCGGAATTCAAGATGCGATCGTCCCTACAATTTGACCAATGTCCCCATTCCTAAACTGGGGCCATTTTTCCCATTTGACATTCACCGAATTGCCACTAGATCTTCCAACCATGGTAGGGCAAGAGTTGCTATCAAGCTATGATATTTTGTTGGTTGATCTGTACGGGGTTATTTGGAGCGGAACATACCTATTCCCAGCGGCTCTTGACGCCCTAGGCAAGTTGATAGCAGTGGGTAAAAAAGTTATCATATTGTCGAACATATCCTTCGTTTCAAAAGCTGCGGCGAAGGAATATGAAAGCAAGGGGCTTTTGGCGGGGGTCCATTTTTCGGATTTCGTCACTTCCGGAAATGCATTTCGCGATATTTTAGTAAATCGTAAACTATATTTCAAAACGGTCAAATTTCCCAAAAAATATTTTGTCTATGGAGCGGAAAATACCGCCGCTTTTTCAGGAACTGACTTTGAAAAAACATACGGTTTGGACGAAGCCGATTTCGTCTACGTGTCTGCCGTTCAATTTTCGGATGATGAACGGAATGGAATGTCAGACACCATGAAGCAATACCTGCACGTTACCGGGACCAGTGGCAATGGTAGGCTATGGGAATCAACGTCGGTGGAACCCTTTGTTCCTATTTTGCAACGTTTTTTGGACAAAAATAAGCCGATTGTCATTGCCAATCCGGATAAAATTGCGCTGTGTGCCGTTTTGGAAACTCCAGATGCTGGGGAGTATACAGCAAAACCAATGGTAAAACAGGGACTTTTGGCTCAAACCTATGAAAATATGGGAGGAGAGGTGTTCGCCGTCGGCAAGCCATACCCACAAATCTACCGTCATGCCCTGGAAAATCTGGCGACGGCGATGGGGATTTCATTGGAAGATATTTGTAAAAAACGGATCGCCATGGTAGGAGATTCCCTAGAGACCGACATTTTGGGAGCTAAAAATGCCAGCGAGGACATGGGGTGTTCCATCGACGGTATCCTTGTCTTATCCGGCATTTCGGCGAGGGACATTGCCAAAACATATGGCCAAATTTCTCCCGAAACGGCGGACAAATTCTTTTCCAAAGAAAAGCTCATACCAACCCACATAATGCCTGCCCTCGACATGGGAGCCGAAGTTTACTTCTAGGATTTCCACATTTTTTCATTCCTTCTGCCCGGGACTATTTTGGCAACAATTCCCTAAGAGATTCCTCAAGTTTCAGCATCCTGTCGAACAAATTTGGAATTTTTGGGCGTAGGACATAGAAGAGGTTGGCGTCGTTTATCGACATCGTCGGATTTCCCCGCAGTATTTTCCCCATTTTCGGTTTATAATTTGCCACTGAACTTTTCCCGGCTATCATAACTCCGTCTGGGATGTTGAGATGGCCTGCTATCCCAACTTGTCCACCAATTACCACATGGTTTCCTATGGTGGTGCTGCCCGCAATACCCGTTTGAGCTGCAATCAAACAACCGTTTCCTACGATGACATTATGGGCTATTTGGACCAAGTTGTCTATCTTTGTCCCTTTTCCGATCTTGGTATGGTTGAACCTGGCACGGTCAATGGTCGTATTTGCTCCAACGTCAACATCATCCCCAATTATCACATTGCCTATCTGGGGAATCTTTTCATGTATACCATCCACCGTTTCATAGCCAAAACCATCGGACCCTATCACCACCCCTGCAAATAAAGTTACCCGTGATCCAATTTCACAGAAATCCATCACCCTTACGGAAGGATGTAAAACACTGTCGTTTCCGATTTTGACACCATGGCCAATGTAGCATCCGGCCATGATGACAACATTATCGGAGATGGTTACATTGGCTTCCACAACCACATTGGGTCCAATGCTCACATTTTGTCCAATCGACACGGTTGCATCCACGAGGGCTTTGGGATGGGTTCTCCCATCGGGACGGTGACAATATTTCCCTTCTATGTCTCGGCAAAGTTTACCAAGGGCCAGGGATGGGTTGTCAAACAATAGGAAACATTGATTCTCTTTCGGTGTCAAATCAAGCCCCAGGGGAAGTAATATTACGGATGCCTGGCTGATTGCCACATCTTTTCTATATTTGGGATTTCCGAGGAAAGAAATGCCTCCCTGCTTTGTTTTTGTCAATGATTCGATGTGCGAAATTGGAAAGGTAGTGTGGCCAATAACCTTTTCAGGGACTAACAGGCTCACAAGCTCATCTAGTGCGTAGGAAAATTTCATACTATAGTTTTCGAGAGAAAACTCTGTCTAAGCATAATGTCAAAATGTGCAATATTTTTAATAAAAAAGCGCCACAAATAGCTGGACGCTTTCAAATTCAACTGTCAAAAAGTCCTATTTCCGTTTGGAATTTAATTCGTCGATGACCAATTGCGTAATATCCAATGAATCGTCAACGTATAGGGTTCCGGGAATTTTGTTGATAACTATGTCTGCTTTTTTCGCCTTTGCAACTACGGCGGCGGCATCTTCGATGGCTTTAATCTGCACTGCAAGTTCTTTATTTCTACGTTCTGCAAGTCTTTTATTCAAATCCTGACGAAATTGTATAAATTCCCCTTCCCTGACACGGAGAGCTTCCATTTTTTCATCGACTTCCAGCCTAGACTTTTCGCGAACGGAATCCAGCAATGCGGCATTTTCTGCCCTTTCATTCAATGTGCCAATTTCTTCCTGTAACTTCACCAACGCATCGCCCATCTCCTTAAGTTCTCTTTCAGCGGACTCAACAGCTTCGGAAAAAGCAACCTGGGTGGTTTTGGCACTTTCATAATTTTCAAAAACCCTTTGCATATCAACGGATAATATCTTTTGCACAGCGGCAGAAACATCGGCTATACATAGCAAACACATAGCCACAACAGCAGCAACTATTTTACCTCTACTTTTCATATTTTTCATAAGATGAAATGATTGTTAATAAGCCAAATAAAAAATCAAGAGAAAAACTTAAAAACAACCGAAATATGTAAAACCTCACTGCAACAACCAACAACATTTTACAACCATCGACGAAAATGTTACCGTTTTTTTATGTTTAAGAGTGTTTCATTCCCTACCTTCGGCGGAGCATCAACCCCACTCCACAAAATTTAAAAATTCCAACGTTTGTTGGAATTTTTAATTACAAAAATTTAGGTTTAGACTAAAAAAGGCAATCAATGGAAGTGCTAAGCACTAAGTTGCATTTCCTGCTACCTGACCATTCATTCATCCAAGACTCTTTTTCGGCAGAATTTCCTTCATAGCCAACACCAATTTTTACCCTAACGTGACTAATTTTATATGCTAGGTCTGCCCCTGCACCATAATAGTAATAACATGTTTTTGGTAGCCCAATTTCTTTAGGCAGCCCCATGGGTTTGTTGGTGCAATCATATCCAACCTTTGCCCATGTACCTATGCCAAGTCCGGAAAGTAAAAACGACAAGTCAAAATTATACTCAGCTGCACCTTCAATTGCGACCTCCTCACGCTCAAAATCATAGGAACCATTCAGCGATAACTTTATAAAACTATCAAAAACAATTCCTAGACAAACCTCCTTCGAATAACGTTTTAGTTTCAGGGGCTGACCATCATTTTTTTCCTTGGGTATTGCTGTGTAAAAATGGTGTTTGTATTTGGCATCCAATTTAACCTCGTCGGTTACATCATATGACACACCTGTGAAGGGCGATATGTGATCAAAGGAGGCAAATTCTGTGGGTTTTACTATCCCCTGCACGGAATCCACACCAGCATACGCCCAAAATCCATCAAAAACTTGATACCCTGCTTTTCCCCTGGGAGTATAAACTTTATGTAGCTCGTTCCGACCGTGGGAAACATGTTCATTTTTAAAACCAACGCCAAAATCCATCATAAAATTTTGTTCTGCTAGGGCTGTGTTTTCATTTGCACACAGGCCAACCATACTCCCCATGACGCCAATCGCCAGTAAGATTTTTTTCATAAAACTTCCTTTATTAAATTCAAATATAAGAGGAGGAACTCCCTATGCTGTAAATATATTTTTGTCAAGCTTTTTTGACAGTAAAATATAGTTTTTTTTTGTAAGTTTTGTCGGAATGGAAATCTTGCTCGACACAACGATGAAATGTTGAAGCATGCACCCATGCGAATAGTTTCTTGGAATGTTAATGGATTGCGTGCTATCCTGCGAAAGAATTTTCACGGAATGATAGGGGAGTTACAACCGGATATCCTATGTCTGCAAGAAATAAAAGTCGACGGTGGTGCAATTCCCGAAATTGAACTGCCGGATTACACAAAAATTTTTAATTCCGCCCTGCGCAAGGGATACGCTGGTACGGCGGTATTTTCGAAGGTCCAACCGAAGAATGTAAACTGTAAAACATGTTTGGATTCCCTGACGGATATCCACGAAGGCAGAGTAATTTTAGTCGAATACGAAACTTTTTATTTGGTGAATGTTTATGTGCCAAATTCTGGGAACGAGCTGGGGCGGTTAGGTTTTAGCTACAGGGTTTGGGATATTGAAATGTTGCGAATGCTACAAGATTTAAAAACTCTCAAGCCGGTAATTTTATGTGGAGATATGAACGTTGCCCATGGGGAAATTGATCTGGAAAACCCAAATGCGAACCATTTCTCCGCTGGATTTACGGATGAGGAGAGGGATGGGATGACAAATCTTTTGAAACATTTTGGAATCGATACATTTAGAAAATTTTATCCCAACAAGGAAAAATGTTATAGTTGGTGGTCCTACCGCATGGGTGCACGGGAAAGAAATGTTGGGTGGAGGATCGACTATGTTATCGTCGATGGAAGGATGGAAGAAATGGTAAAATCCGCATTCATAGCCACCAATATTCTTGGCTCAGACCATGCACCCGTTGGGATTGACATTGCCGTGGAATGAAATCTAGGACATTCGCTGGACACCTTTGCTTCCCGTTTTCCAAAACAACGGGGAAACAAAAATAAGATTTCCCAGGGCGTAAAATGTATCAAATATTGCGTGCTATGCTGGTCTTTATGCTGTAGGCGTCGTCCAGCGCCTGCTTAAGAGCATTAATGATTTTTTGCATGTTTTGATTCGCTGCGTTTATCGATGAATCAGTACCCTGAATTTGGCTCTGCACAACACCCCTAAAGGTATCCGACAACCGAGATTCAATTTCCAAGAAAGATGCTTCTTTCTTAGAGCCTGCCGCGTGTAGGTCGAGAGATCCTTTAACGACACTCGATGACGATTGCGAAAGGCTGGATATCGTATTGGACCATCCTGTAAATTTTGCTATTTCTGCTTCCAATTTCTTATTTGCCCATTTCAGTTCTTTAACTTCGTCTTCACTAAGAGAATCCTTATTGGGATCGATCCCTTTTTTCTTTATTTCTTGCCCTATTTCGCTAAGCCTTGTCAGTTTCTCATCTTGGACTTTTAGAGTTGCCAGCTCCGATTCTAGCTTGGTAATTTCAGTTTCTGCCTCCACAGCTGAGGCTGTTAACCTACCATTTTGCGTTTCCAACGCTGTAATTTCTTCGTTCAGTTTTGTGTTCTCACTTTCCAGTTTTGTTTTTTCATATATGAACCTCGATGACTGTGCTGGGTTTTCAGCCTTTTGCGCCGTCTCTATTTGTACCTGCTTAGCTTCTATTTGTACCTGCTTAGTTTCTATAATTTTATTATTTGCCTCAATGGATTCATCATTTACTTTTATCTTTGCCTGGTTGTCATTTATTTGTTCCTGTTTTTGTTGTATTTGTTGCCTAACCCTCTCTTGCTTAGCTTTGACTGTCTCTGGTTTTGTGTCTGGCAACTCAAGGTCCGTTTTGAGGGTTTTTTGTTCCTGCAATAGCTTATTATTTTCGAGTCTTTTATTGTTATCGGCCAACTGTCCTTGCCTGGGACTTGCTTTAAGCGAAAATATTCCACTTCCTACAGCCATCGCCAAACTCGCAGCTCCGGAAGCGATGGTTCCCCAGGCTTGCCACCTTTCCGCGCTATAAGTTTTCTCTGCGGCTTCTCGGCTGGTCCTCCATGTGTCCACAGCTATTTTCCTAGCAATTTCCGTTTGTGCCGATTTAGCTTCTGACAAGCCTCTCCTACGCTCCTCCTCCGATGCATATGTCATCATGAGTGCGAATGTCGTGAGTTCGGTAAAGCTCATTTTTGAGGTGTCCGTTTTCCCTCTTCCAAATCTTGCACAGAAGGCCGAAGCACTTAGTAGCCCTTCCAACGAAAGGGTGGTACCTGCCGGTGCATTGATCTCCATCAGTTTATTAGTGGATGCATCTTGAATCCCATTTTGCTGACAAAAATCATTAAATAATGCTAGTCCCTTTTGGGATGTAATCGACACTACTCCATCCGCAGAAATCGATATGTCCCCCGGGACCATTTTTTGCAATTCATACAATGCTTTTTTCTGCTCTGCTGTTAAATCCCGCGTGGTTGCTGTGACATTGGTATTACTCCCAACGGTTATCGTATATTGTGTAATTTCTGTCATTTCAACCTCCCTTTCCTATCCAAATACCCAATGCTTAATCTATTTTCCTATGACCTAATATTTTGAGCGATTGCTCGCTTTGTATCGTTATATTCTTTCAAAATTCGCGATGCTTTTTCATACTCTTCCCTAACATTTGACATTTTAGATGAGAACATCTCAATCAACAGATCAAGATCTTGGGTGACGATTTCCAAATTCATTTTTATCTGTTCAATTAGGACAAGAATTTTGTTATATATGAACCTATTCTCTGCCAGTTCTAGCTCTTTTTCCGCCTGTTTATATTCCAGGATTGCACAGGCTAACTGTATTATGCCCGTGATCATTCCTGCAACTGCAATGGCTACGGCCGGTGCTGCAGCACCACCCGTAAAAATTGAGGCTACTATTCCTGCTACTATCATCGCCACAGCGGCAATAACATTAAGAGCGATTTTCAAACCCATTTTAAGTTTTTGCATCTCTTCATCATTCGGATTGTAGCCCCCAAGCTCGCACACTATCGCCACTACGCCATCTGCTAGTGCTTCTGCCGGATTAATCCAGGACATTACTTTCTGAAACTCACGCATAGTCGCATTCTCTGTAATGGCTGCCTGTGCTATTTGAGTAATAATTGAGCATACTATGATAAGTACTATTGCCAGAGCCGGCATCATTATAAAGAGTATTATTGCCAAAACGGCTTGCCAGCAGCTACCACTGTCCTGGTCTTCTTTTTTTACTGCACCCGTCCGATCTATATGGGCTCGAGCTAAGTATTTAGTTGACGAATCATCATCATTAGCCACTTGTTGTTGTTTCTCCAATGCCCTGGTTCTATCTTTTATTAGCTTTTCTCTATCGATTTTCTGTCGTTTTTGCTGTGCCTGGATGGACTCGACTAAATTCTCCGTAGTTTCCTGCTCACGCGCTGCCATCGTAAGAATATATACTAGGACTATTGGCAAATTTTGGTCCAGCATACCCTGGACAGATTTTCCACATTTACAATTGGAGACTCCCAGGTCGAATAGGTTTGCAATGGTACTTGTTCCCAGACCCAATTTTGTCACGTAACTCGTGGCACATCCGGTTGTTGCACATTGCGGACATGGTGTCGACGGTGTGGAGTCCGTTTCACATGCACTACAAGGAGAACCATTATTGCAAACACAATCTACCATAATCTTGGGGGTTAAAAGTTTTATACTATTTCACGACTTGTTGTTTTTGTAGTTGTTCGGCTACCACGGCGAGCATCATCCTAGCCCTCGCTTCGTAGGCTTGGGATTCCTTGTCATTTTTAAATTTTTCCTCCGCCGCCAGGTGGATGAGTTCCCCAAGGTATCTTTCCGCCAACTCCAACAGTTCAAGCTTGATGGTACATTCTGCCAGCCGTAGTAACGTTTTTGGGGTATAGTCTCCATTAATTAGGGCGAGCCTAAAAAATTGGGATGCGTTGAGATAGTCTTCCATCATAAAGTGTGCAGAGCCGCAGGCCGATAGGTATTGGATAGATGCCGGTTCTAGCATGCATAAAATGCTAAAAACTCCCTTGGCTTCCTCATATTGTTTATGCTTATACATTTCATAGCCGACCATGTAGATTGCTTCCAATCCTTCATTGGAAATGCCATAGTATTCCTTGATATCAAAATTCCCAGAAACTATTTGCATGGCGGCATCCTGCAATTTTTTCTGATATTCAATTTGTGCTTTTTTATCTTCTTCTTTCATGGGTACCTCATTTGAAAAATTATCGAATGTTGGAAGTCATAGTTTTGAGATAGTCTCCTATGGATTTTACGACCTGGGTGGCCGCACTGATACAGACGTTGGAATTTTGCATATACTGCGACATCTTCGTGGTCATTAGCTGGGAATCCGTTGATAGTTGGTCACCATATATCCTGACGGCATCCTGCTTGTTTGATAACATTGTCAGCGTCGCCTGCTCTTTGACATCTACATTTTCTGTTTTGTGTGTGTCTGAATTGATCATGATTGGGACATCCCCATCTCTGTTGTAATTACCGATTTGATATGAAAAATATTGACCACTCCAAAAGTACGGAGTGCTACTCTCTATCCCCGATCTGCCTAAATTACCAGCCTTTACCGTATTTTCCAAATAGTAGTCCAAGTCTTTAACTTTCATGCCGAGACTCTCAGGGACTATCACCTCGTCATACGAACTAATCCCCCAGTCCGCAATGTTGTCATGCCTAGACCACGTTTCGCTTGTTGCAATTGAATATACCCTATCATACATCCAGCTCAAAAGTTTTAGTGCCGTATTATTTGTTCCAATTGCCTCATTGATTTTTTCCACCTGTTTTAGCTGTTCCACAAGTACCATTTGCTGTATGGCGACCTTTTCGTACATGATGCCGAGGGCAAGGTATGGCAATGAATAGTGTGCATAGGCATCTTCCTTTGAAAAACTTGCCTCATAGGCGGCTTTGCTAATCTTTCCACCACATATCAGCGTGTAGGTATAATTTCCATTGGAATCGAGCGTCCTTCGAATACCGGTTACTAGCTTATAGTAATCATCCATATCCGGTTCCGGCGTCGATGCCATCATGCACAGGTTGAACAGCTCATTCTCATTCGCGTTGCCATCTAATATATCATAAATTTTTGACAAAATAATCAGGTCGTACTGCCCTTCAAAAAGGTAGAATTTTTGATTCAACGCTTTATCCAAATCCAAAAAAGGATTGACCACACTGTCAATTGCCTCTTTAGTAATTGTATATCCCGCAGTATTCACCGTTACATCAGACATATCCCCTCCCATTTTATATTATCACTTTATCCCTTCATCTTTTTCATTGCCCGTTTGGCATTGATCGACGTTGGTCTACTGGGCATAGCATGGTAAAGACCCCCCTTGGCTTCCTCATATTGTTTATGCTTATACATTTCATAGCCGACCGTGTAAATTGCTTCCAGTCCTTCATCGGAAATGCCGTAGTATTCCTTGATATCAAAATTCCCAGAAACTATTTGCATGGCGGCATCCTGCAATTTTTTCTGATATTCGATTTGTGCTTTTTTATCTTCTTCTTTCATGGGTACCTCATTTGAAAAATTATCGAACGTTGGAAGTTATGGTTTTGAGATAGTCTCCTATGGATTTTACGACCTGGGTGGCCGCACTGATACAGGAGTTGGAATTTTGCATATACTGCGACATCTTCGTGGTCATCAGCTGGGAATCCGTTGATAGTTGGTCACCATATATCCTAACGGAATCCTGTTTGTTTGATATCATTGTCAGCGTCGCCTGCTCCCTGACATCTATATTTTCTGTATCTTGTGACTTTGCGGTTGGCTTATCTCCATCTCTGTTGTAACAACAGTAATCATATACAAAGTAACCGTTGTAATAGTACGGACTATTATTCCCAAAGCTGTCTAAATTACCAGCCTTTGCCGTATTTTCCAAATAGGAGTTTAATTTGAACATGTCCATGTCGATACCCGTAGTCAACAAAAGCGCATCATAGGTTTGGGTCCCTTTGGTTGTTGATTTTCCATATATTCTGTCATACATCCAGCTTAAAAATTTTAGTGCCGTATTATTTGTTCTAATTGCCTCATTGGCTATTTCTACCTGTTTTAGCTGTTCCACAAGTACCATTTGCTGTATGGCGACCTTTTCGTACATGATGGCGAGGGCAAGGTATGGCAATGAATAGTGTACATAGGCATCTTCCTTGGAAAAGCTTGCCTCATAGGTGGCTTTGTTTATCGTTGTGCCGCCATATTTCAGCACGTAGGTGTAATTACCATTGGTGGAATCGAGCGTCCTTTCAATACCGGTTAATACCCTATAGGTGCCATCCGGTTGTGGTTTCGGCGTCGATGCCATCATGCACAGGCTGAGCAGATCATTAACATTTGCATTGGGATCAAAACTTGACGATAGATCGCTTAAGTCCTTCACAGCTGCATTAAAATCCGTTTCCGTTTTGGTAACGGACTGTTTTGTACTTTGCAAGTGTCCGCTTAAAAGACCACACAAAGTGCTAAGATTTGCATATATTAGGGGCTCTTTGAGTGAAGCGCTGGCATAGTATGTACTTTGTTCAGTTGCGGTCAGCAGAGCCTTAATTTCACTTTTTTGGCAAAGGGCAATGAGGTTATTTAGGTTGTTGTAAAAATCATCAAAACTACCTATTTCCTCAATCTTTGCCTCATAGCCATCGACACGATCTGATAAACCCGGAAGTATGGAATTGTTAAATTGCGCCTGTATATCCTCATCGGAAAACGCATTGAAAGCGCGTTTAACTTCCTGAAAAGCGGCTGGAGCCCCCGTTAGAGACGTTAACACATTGTAAGAATCAATGGCGTTGTTCAAATCTTGCAATCTAGTACGTATTCCGCTTGTTTTGGTAATTGCGGCATTAATCGCGGTCTCTAAACCCGCATTATGGTAGCTTGTTTCCGTTGAGGTTGCGTTTATGCCCTGAAGTTCGGCTACAACGGCATCCAAATTAGTTTTATTTTTGGTAGTTTTAAATGTATTAATCGCAGTCCTGGCACTTTCAATCGCACCTTTTACATCAAAGTAAGTGTCTATATTTCCTAGCACGGCGGAAATTGATGATTTCGCTGCAGATGGGGTATCAAGATTCTTGATAACATTTAGTGCAGTTTGGACCGCTATCAAATTGGCATTGGATTTGTCTGAGTTATAAGTATTGATTGCGTCTATTGCGGTTATGGCGGATAGCACACCAGAAACCGATGGTGTAATACTTGTGATTTCAGCATAACTTTTGATAACATTTAGTGCAGTTTTGACCGCTTGCAAATTGGCATTGGATTTGTCTAAGTTATAAGTATTGATTGCGGTTACTGCTGCGTCATAGGAAATTTTTTTGGTTATGGCGGATAGCACATCCGAAACCGATGGTGTAATACTTGTGATTTCAGCATAACTTTTGATAACATTTAGTTCCGTTTGGACCGCTTGCAAATTGGCATTGGATTTGTCTAAGTTATAAGTATTGATTGCGGTTACTGCTGCGTCGATGTTGGTTTTAACATTTCCAGCCCCCAATTCAGATACTTTGCTATTCAAGGCTGTCAGGAGACTACCTATCGAGGTATCTACATTGAACTGACCTGCATGGTTACCCAAGGTTGTCCCTAGGCTTCCTATCATATTTGTATCCAGCTGACCTTTAAGGGCCAACAAATCCCCATTCCCGGAAAAGGAAGGATCCGTCAAAGTAATACTGGCTATTGCTTCTTCGAAGAGGTCGCAAACAATGGACAAAAGATCGTTGTAGGCAACATCAATGGCTGATTTGCAAGAAGTTGCATCCTTTGATGGGAAAATACCGTTCCCATCTAGGATATAGGTGTTCAAAATTCCGATTAAGGTCGCTACCGTGTTATTTTCACTCGAATCATAAGCTCCTGCTTCCTGAAGGGGCATATACACCCCCAGTGCCTCTTCGTATGTGCTTTTAGCCTCTGCGAGGGCTTTCTCTGCTGTTGTTATCTTATCCTTTGTTGTTGAGGATAAAGAATTTAATATGGTATAAATTTTTGCCAAAACAACCTGGTCGTAGGTCCCTTCTAAAAAATAGAATTGTTCACTCAAGGCCTTGTTCAAATCCAAAAAAGGATTGACCACGCCGTCGATCGCGTCTTGCGTAATTGTATATCCCGTATAATCTATATTCACTTCATCAGGCATATCCTCTCCCATTTAAAAAATATTAGCACCTCATACCTTCATCTTTTTTACTGCCCGTTTGGCATTTTCAGAGGTTTTCGAATCGTGTTCGTCGGAAGAATTTTTTTCAGCGCTTGCATCGGAACTATCATCCACACCTTCGACAAACTTTTTCGGTTGTGCGTAGTCCGTGTCCGATGGCCCTTCGGTTTTATCTTTGCGGAGCAGAATATTTGAAAGCTCTCCCATCGTCCTTCCTCCTTTTGTCGATTTTTCGAGGCGGGTAAGTGCCCGTTCCCAACCGCCTTTCGGAGTTAATCCGAGGCTATCACAAATATTCATTTCATGTTGCCGGGCAAGATTCGCCAGGTCGTCGATTCCCGACAGCTTATCCTTTAAACGTCCAACGACGGGATTTCCCTCGCCCGGCTTGCTCTCCAATGCAGCAAAAAATTCCTCCTGCTTGGCCAAAACATCCCGTATCTGTTTTGCCAACTTTGTGTTTTGAGCCAAAGCTTCCTCCGCCTTTTCCTGTGAAGCGGCTACTTTTTCCATAACACTTGCATGTAACCTATCGACGTCTTCCCTATAGTCCAATTTGGCCCCTATCGGCAGGCTATTCATGAACTTACGTCGTGTCTTTGCTTTTACACTAACCATCTGTCTCCTTTCGCAAACTTTCAACGATAGGGTAAAAGAGTGGAAAACTTTTTTGCCATCCTATCGGAAGGCATCCTACCCACCTATTACCGTACCTTAACGGTGATTAGTTTACGCCCCATCGATTTTGTGTCAACAAAAATATATAAAATATTTTCATCCCTACCAACGAAACATATGGTTACTACTGGTGGAGGTGGCGGGAATTGAACCCGCGTCTTGTGCATCTTCGGAAAACACGCCTACATGTTTGTCCAATGATTAATTTTCATCCCAGTATCATGCATCGGCACATCATGCTAGGACCATCGCAGTGCAAGTTATCCCCATGGAACACCGCGAAATTCCACGGAGACGCTCGATAAATCGACACCATTCCCGCCCCATCGAGCATCGGGTGGGATGATGCGCTGCGGCTAAGCTGCAGCTCTGTTGACTCCATTGCTGAAGTCAACATTTATGACATTGTTGCCATTTATTATTGTAACGGTTTGGTAACGAAGCCCACCGTCAACTCCGACATGCAATGTTAACCTATAACACACAATCGAATCCATGGCACCCCCAAATTGCAAAGAACTATATTATTTAATTACTAATCAAAAAATTCATAGATTCAACAAAATTCATGGATAAATTTCATCCATAAATTTCTAGGGATAATCCGAAAACGGCCCGATTGGCACGGCGGAAAGAATACGACGATTGACATGTCTCCAAAATTTTTTGACATCCTGGGTGTGAATTATCTCGGCATAGATTATGGTTCTAGGCGGGTAGGAATTAGCATCTACCACGGGGATGTCAAACTTGTGCTTCCCATGAAGGCCATAGTCACGGAATGTGACGGCGAAAAGGTGGAAAAAATTTGTAGGATGGTGAAGGAAAACAATGTCGGTGGAATCGCCATCGGCTATCCGATAAACATGGACGGAACCCGGGGGGACAAAGCGAAACAGGTGGATAGGTTCATAGAAATTTTATCGAATAGGCTGCCGGGCAACATTAAGATCAACCTCGTCGACGAACGGCTAACGAGCGAACAGGCGACCAACGAACAAAAATTATTCTACACCAAACAATCGGCTTCTAAAACCCGAAAACGACGAAATCGAGGAATCATTGATTCGCAGGCCGCCATGATCATCCTGGAGGATTTTTTATGGGAGCTGGAATTAAAAAATAGTGGACGATGACTAATCCTAGGAAAAATTTTTAGGAAAAATTTTTAGATGACCATGGATTCATGGGTTTGAACCGAATTTTGAAAATTTTTTATTTTTTTGAACAAACTGCAAATTCCTAGGTCTTAACTTTGCGTAAGAGGAAACTCTTACTGTTAGATTTAGTTTGATAAGAATTACATGGGCGAGATGAATTTCTTGCCCACTTTTTTTAGTGGTGAAAAACCTAATTATTTGGTATTTTTGAAAAGTCAAATGTTTGTTCCATTTTTATAAAGTTTTTACGAATATTCTCCTATAATATGTCAAACAATTCCGCCTGGTCGGGGAGTTTATACCTTTTGTGGGCCAGCGGCAGAAGCGAGTTCAGTTGCAAACTTTGAAGCAAATTAAAAATATCCTCGGGATTTCTGCTAATTGTTGTCGCTGGAACGTGGAATTCCATTGTTTTTCGCAATGTGATCAATTCGCGGTTACGTTCTATGAGCCCCAGGGAATTTGATAGATTTTTTCTAATTTTTTCGGAGGAAATTTTATCAAGATTCTGCAACAAATTTTCAATGCTACCAAATTGATTTAGAAACTTTTCCGCCCTTTTAGCCCCTATCCCCTCGACTCCTAAAATATTATCGGAAGCATCGCCCAACAGGGACAAATAGTCGACGATCTGTTCCGGGAAAACACCGAAGTTCTCTTTGATCCCCTGTCGGTCCATAATCCGCCAAGCACCCTTAGATTGTGCGGTTGGAGGTAACATCTGAAAGGTATGTTCTCCGACACATTGGGCGAAATCCTTATCCCCACTGGCGATGTATGACGTTTCGCCACATTCGTTCAATTTTTTGGAAAAACTGGCCAACAGGTCATCCGCTTCAATGCCTTCCTTCGCGGTTATGTAATATCCATGGGCCACGGATAGTAGATTCATGTATTCCAGCTGCTGTTTGAGCTCTTCGGGCATGACTTTTCGATTGGCCTTGTAGGTGGACAGAATGTTCTTCCTGGCGGTCGAACCCCCCGAATCAAAAAATACACAGACGGCATCCGGCTGGACCATGTCTTCCAATTTCCACAGCGATCGAACCCACCCGTAAATCGCATTGACGTGTAGCCCATGGGTGGTTGTCATTTGGGGAACGCCGTAGAAACATCGAAATGCCATATTGTGCCCGTCGACGAGCAACCAAGTTTTTGTATTTTGTTTCATGCTAGTGTTTCATCGGAAGGGTTTTAGTCGCAAAAATTTTATATCTCCAGGCCCGTCATCCAGAAAATTTTCCTTCACCGGTAAAATTTGAGAAAATTCACCGGGTGATGAGAAAACCATATCGCCGATTCTGCACAACAAAACATTACTTTCCCCATCGATGTTTTGCCAATCTAGATTGTACCGGTCTCCCGTCATGATATTTTCACAAAATATCCCATTTGTCACATTGAGATCCATATCCTCCAACGCACATACTTCGGAAATGTTTATGTCACTGAGAATGTTGTAGGGCATGGTATTTTGTAGTAAGTCGATGGCGGATACGATGGGCGATTTTTCTCTTCCATTGAAAACATTTATACTCCTCATATCCAATACCTCCATGGTACATTCCAGGGTTGGCATTGGGGCACGGCAATAGACGTTATGGGTCGTTGGTAAAAAAAATCCCGCCGAAAAACTCTGTTCAATGTACGGGGTACCTTTCACTGCGGATATGTAGGGTACATTTGTTTGTTTTTTTAAACTGATAGTTTCATCGGGGGTTATGCATAGGACACACAAAACCACAAACACCACGGAGATGAGCAGGGAGACGGAATCATATTTTCTACGGGACATCCATGTTTTTAATGAATGAAAATTTCTACCATGGCAACACATTTCGCACATGGGATTCTTGGGAATCATTATCCGTTCCCAAAAGGGGCATACATTTATCCTTTCTCGGGAAGCTGATGGAAATTTTTGTCCCAACGTTTTTGGCACTTGCGATGTCGATGGTTGCCCCGTGTTCCCTCAGAATTCTTTCAATGATTACCATTCCCAGGCCATTCCCTTCCCTCTTGGTGGAAAAATATGGCTGAAAAATCTTATCCAATAGGTCACAGGGAATTCCAACGCCATTGTCCGTAAATATCAAAATGACATCATCGTCACTGGCAGATCCTTCAATTATTACCGTACCACCGCTGGAGATTGCCTCACAGGAATTCTTTAAAACATTGAAAAAAACCTGTTTTAACTGGGAATAATCTCCGAGAATTAGTGGCAATGGTCCAATGCGATTGACAACTTCTATGTTTAAAGATTTAAATTCCGCCTCCATTAAATCGATGGTATCCTCCAGAACCTTGCCCAGTGGCAGGCTGGTAAATTTCGGCTTTTGGGGGCGGATCGCATGCAAAAAATTCTTGACGATGCCGTCCAATCTGGCAATTTCATCCAGACAAATCCCCGCCGAGGTTTCCAATTTCATACGTTCATCGACATTTTTCAAGGACTTACACTGGCGTTGCATCAATTGCAGGCGGAGGCTGATGGCATTTAATGGATTCCCTATTTCATGGGCAACGGCACTGGCAAGCAATGTGACCGATGAAATTTTTTCATCGTTTAACATTTTTTCCGCCGAGGCACGTTCCTCCGTAATGTCAACGATCCTCAGAACAAACATCCTTTCACCGTCGTCGTAATTGCTATAATTATGGGTAACGGTCACATTTAATATGCTTTTGCGCGGATACGAAATCTTAATTTCCTTGGAAAGGAAAGAATTGCTTGTGCCAATCGATGGCATGTCCAAATCGGCAAATACGACAAATTCAGGAATATATTTCCATAAAACATTGGACTGCTTTGGGTTGCTAATTCCCAGCAGATCACAGGCTGACTGGTTACAGTAAGAAATTTCTCCCCTTGAGTTGATCACAACGATACTATCCCGAATGATATCGAAAGTCCTTTTGAAAAATTCCCGTTGCTTCCATAGATGTTTTATCAAATTTCGCAAATCTGCGACCTCCAAAACATTCACTTTGTCGAACAATTTTTTTACACCATCGTCGTTCATATGTTTCGGTGAGACTGGGGAATAATTAAATAAAATTTTTAACACTAGCCAAACACTTTTATTTTTAGCTTTCTTTTTTGCAAAAAAGTAATTCTTTTGAAATACTGAGATGGAAAGGTTTTTGAGAGACAATGTGTTGGCGACGACGGCGGAAAATATGACGTGCATGTACAACTGCGATAATTTGCCAGCCTGGGCACGCCGATCGATGGAGGAGCTCGTCGCCCGGCAGCTTGTCGATGAGATTAATAATAGATTTTTTAGAACATTGGAGTTTGGAACTGGAGGCATGCGCAGTCGAACGATCCCGGAGGTGGTTACCAGCTCCGAACGTGGGAACTCCAAGACCAATAGGCCAGATTTTGCTGCCGTTGGGACGGCGTATTTGAACGATTTCAATATCATCGGGGCAACGATCGCGCTGTTTAAATATTGTGCAAAATTTCTGAAAAACAATCACCGAGCCCACGAATTGCCATCGGCCGTAATTGCCTACGATGTGAGGCATTTTTCCGAACATTTTGGAGAATTGGCTGCTTCCACGTGGAAGAATCTGGGAGGCCATGCGATTCTTTATGCGTCTCCGCGCTCTACCCCACAATTGAGTTTCAGTGTGCGTCATTTGGGTTGCATAGCTGGCATCATGATAACTGCAAGCCATAACCCATGGCATGATAACGGGTTCAAGGCTTATTTTGCCGATGGTGCCCAGATGGTTGATCCCCATGCGTCCGGGGTAATATCAGAATTTAACGGTGTGACAA
>JAIRMM010000029.1 GCA_031258695.1 Puniceicoccales bacterium | reverse complement strand
TCCATATTGCCGCATGCGTAAAGAACTTTTTTCGGATTGGAAGAAAAATATGTAAAGATTTTGTGAAAATCTATAATTTGCAGTTTATTGGTCTTTAGTGATAAAATTGCACACCATCCCCCATAGGTTTTTATTCATCTTATCATTAGCATTGTCTTTTGGCAATAATTTGGCAATGGTCTTTCCCTGTCGCCTTGCTTTTTGCTTCCTCAATCCCCCGCCAGGCCTGGATTTATATGGCTTTCGCAGCTGGCGCCCCCACCCAGACTCGAACTGAGATTAACGGTTTAGGAAACCGCGGTTCTATCCTTTGAACTATGGGGACAAAATATTTGAAAATACGACTTACGGTGCCACCATTACAATATGGACAAATTTGTAAAGCTTCAAGTGTGAAAATGATAGGAACCCTTTCTAAAATTTTGCCGTATTCCTCAGGGGGTGATATCTATTCGTCCGTTCCCTAGAACTTTGGTAGCCCATGGCAGAATCGCCCACCCACAGCTCCCACAACATTTGTTTGTCCGCAAAAAAATATACCCCATATCATTTTCGTAGATTGAGCCAAGCCATCGCTTTTTCCAAATCTTTTGGGGTGTCTATCCCTATGGTCGGACATTTTGCAACTACGGTGTCTATGGCATATCCATTGTCTAGAAATTTCAATTGTTCCAGCGATTCGGCACCTTCGAGGGTGCTGGCGTGTAAATTTTTATAGTTTTCCAGCACTGTGCGCCTATACCCATATACCCCAATATGCCCCCAAAATTGGTGATGGGTCAGCCACTCGGATTTTTCAACGCCACGGACAAATGGAATGGGGCTGCGTGAAAAGTATAAAACCTTTCCACTTCGACAAACCGCAACCTTCACACGGGATGGATCGTCGATGTCTGCAAAATCAGTAATTTTAAAAATTGGAGTGATGATATCCGCTCGGCTAGTTTTTACCCGTTCGCATATGGCAATCAGCGATTGGGGGTCTAGGAGCGGTTCATCGCCCTGGACATTTACTATGAAGTCGGCCTGCATTTGGTCCAGAACGGAAACGATCCTATCCGTACCACAATGGCATTCCGACGACGTCATTATCGATTTACCCCCGAATGAACGCACAACATTTTCCACCTCAATGGAATCCACCAGCACGTAGATTTCATCCGCAATATTTGCCTGCTTCGCTTTTTCATAGACATGTTGGACCATCGGCTTTCCGCCCAGGTCGGCCAATACCTTTTTTGGAAATCTTGTGGCCCCCAATCGGGCCGGTATGGCAACTATGGTTTTCATTGAAAATAATTGATAATGTTAGCTTGTATAAAATTTGGTGGAGCCGATCGGGATCGAACCGACGACCTCGTCATTGCGAACGACGCGCTCTACCAACTAAGCTACGACCCCACTTTTAAAAAAATATCAATACAATTTGATAAATGTCAATATGCCATCGGCGGAGGGTTGTCTAAAATTATGGGGAAAATAAACAATGGGGAAAGCATTTGGGTTGAATTAAAGGCCGTGAACCCTTTACTGCGACGGCCGCACTGCGCTAGATTAAAGCATGTTCATCGAAAAATATCGCATTTGTCGGCCATTGTTTGTCGATCATAAAGTCTTGCCTTTGGAGCAACAATGGGTTTAGATAGGGGTCATTTGAATATGATGGTTTATGAAAACGGCAAGGGATTGCCCGATGGCCAAGAACAGTACGTGGGGATTTTAGAATTATCGGAATGTGAGCGTTATGGTCAGTTGATCGCCATTGGCAATAATGGACGAGAAGACATTACCAATCCCTATGTTGGGATGGATATGCTTAGGGAATATCATCTTCGACGGGGACAAAAGATTTGTGCAATCATACAGCGACGTACAAATTTTCCAAATCCAAAGGTCATATCGGTTGAAAAGATAGATGATATGATCCCCGCGGAAAGGCACCGTTGTGCACCGTTTGACAGATTGATCCCCATTCAACCGCGCACACCGATCACCTTAGAATATCCAGGATGTCCGTTGTCTGTGAGAATAATCGACATGTTCTGTCCCATCGGGAAAGGGCAGCGGGGCATAATCGTTGCCCCACCAAGGTCTGGGAAAACACTGCTGCTACACGATATTTCCAAAAGTATTGGGAAAATTTTCCCAAAAATTGCAATAGTTGTAGCACTAATAGATGAACGGCCCGAGGAGGTTACCGATTTTAAACGTTCCGTTGATGCTGAAATTTATGCATCATCCAATGACCAAGACATTAAAAACCATGTGCGCATTGCACGTTTAGCAAGTGAACGGGCGCGTAATTTGGCAGAAAGTGGCCGTGACGTGGTATTATTTCTGGATTCCATCACACGGCTAGCCCGTGCACACAATGCGACCAATAGTAGTGGACGAACGTTGACCGGTGGTGTTGACTCACGGAGGACTCAAGCGCTGGCACGCGACCTTGAAAATGGAGGAAGCCTAACGGTCATTGCCACCGCATTGGTCGAAACTGGGAGCAAAATGGATGATTTAATTTTCCAAGAATTAAAAGGAACGGGAAATTTGGAAATTGTCCTCAGTAGAAAATTAGCCGAAATGCGTATTTGGCCAGCCATTGACCTATTGACTTCGGGAACTCGCCACGAAGAATTGCTAACGCCATCCCAGGTGCTGGAGAACATAAATTTTTTGAGGCGTGCTTTCGCCAGCATGGAAGCGGAAAAAGCCACGGAAACATTGATAGGTAGACTGTTACAATATGCAAGTAATCGGGAGTTTTTATCCATGATTGGGAAATCTGCCAGGTGACATCTCAAAAATTTCTCCCCCTGTCCCCAGGGAAACCCTCTGGATCCTGGATTTTTTAAAAATCCATTGACTTAGTAGCCCATATCACAACTTTCCTAGCGATGTGTGTAAACGGAAAGAAAACAGATTACCTCTGCGGGATTATTTGGTTTCTACTAAGCATGATCGTGGGAGTTACCAACGATACCCTGATGAAATTTCTAGAAGCCGAGTATTCCCTTTGGCAGGTTATCTGTTTACGCTATGGTTTTGCCACATTATTTTTAGCTCTGTTCAGGGTTCGGGGAAAAAACATCGGAGGCATGTTTATGCGCATGCCAAAGCTGCACATAGTTCGTGCAATTTTCCTACTGGTTGCGATGTCGCTATACTGCCATGGATTACGCAAATTACCGATCGCCACTGTCATGTCTTTGAACTTTGTTATCCCCCTGTTTATCCTGATTTTTGCCCGCATATTTTTGAAAGAAAAAATTAGGCTTGACAGTATCATTGCCACGATTGCCGGATTTGGAGGGGTCTATTATGTCTTTGAACCAACCGGTGAGGGATTTGCTA
The DNA here is from genome assembly GCA_031258695.1 of Puniceicoccales bacterium. GTDB lineage: Bacteria > Verrucomicrobiota > Verrucomicrobiia > Opitutales > JAIRKQ01 > JAIRKQ01. The sequence continues at coordinate 29,281 of JAIRMM010000029.1, read as the reverse complement.
CGCTTGCGGCCATAATGTTGCTATTGTCATCCATGCTATTTGCTGTCCTTGACATTATCAACAAAAAATTCGTCAGCGACGAAGGTGTTTTCCAGATGGTATTTTATACGGCAACCATGACATTTATCTTTGCCCTACCATTCGCACTGTTTAGGTGGATATCACCACCGTTGCGGGACATTGTATTATTTGCAATGCTCGGTGGGGGGGCCAATTTGCTATTATATTGTATTTTGAGAGCATTCGAAAAAGTGAATGTGTCGCTGGTGGCCCCTTTTAGGTATTTGGAACTAATTTTAGCCATAGGCGTTGGATTTTTCCTGTTCAATGAAGTACCCAGCAAAAATACCATATGGGGTTCGCTGGTAATAATTACGAGTACCCTATATATTGTTTATGCCGGAATCAAAAGTAAATGACACTTGGGGTCGTAGTGTCCATAAATGTTTCAGTCTGCACATTCGGCTTGCAAGGATTGCAATTTTTCATCTGATGCAAATGGTTATCGTTCAACTCATTGCGGGGCGTAGCTCAGATTGGTAGAGCGCTACGTTCGGGACGTAGATGTCGCTGGTTCAAATCCAGTCACCCCGACCATGACCCATAACCTGCCAGCCGGTGGTCCGGGTCGTATAAGCACAGGCCTTGCGGGAAATGAACGAAGCCCAAGATAAGACAGCAATAAAAATCCATTCCCCCAACATTCACCCAAAAACAATGCTAATGATGGGATGAGAGAAAACCATAAGGGGATGGTGTGCAATTTTACCGCCAAAGACAATCATCGGGCAGCACGTATGGAGATATTGAACCCGGCGAAGACCAATCGACCATTCGCCGCGGAACGTCTCCCCAGACCATGGCCGCCATGTGCAATTTAATCATCTTCCTGTCACATAGCCTCGGCACCTCCCTCGTCGATTTTATTTGCCTCTGCTCCCGTTCCCACTCCACCCCTCCTAATCTTTTGATAGAGAACTAAATGGCCCTGCCTGGTTTACTCTTTGCTGAAATTTCGGTGCCGGTTGGTACTAGTCATCATCCGCCGTAGTAATTCTGACACGAATCGAGCCATACCATGTCACCGGTAATTTTATAAACCAGGCGGCTCTTTTTGCCTATGTGCCACGACCATATGTTCTCTTCTAGATGTCGCAACCGCTCCGGACGCCCCAACCCATACATGGGATGTTGTAGGGTGCCAACCATTAATGCATCGATTTTATCCGCTGCACTTTTATCCCGTTTACACAGTTTTTCGTATTCTTTGATGAACCTTTTAGAATATTTTAGCTTGAACATCTCTAATCTACTTCCTTTCCGGCACTAACAACTTTTCGGATCTCAGCTAAATAGGCTAATCCCTCTTCTGCACTATTAAAAGTCTTGAGTTTCCCTGCCGCATCATCTGCTTCCATCTGCCTAAATACCTCACCAATAAACTCAATGTCATAGGTATCGCCGGAACCATCCTGGTAGAAGTGAATTTTGGAAAGGTTATGGCCGTGGACGGAATGCCAAATCATACCCATCAGGTACTTGGGCAGGGAGATATTTTCTTCCTTAGCCAGTGCCCGTGCCATTTTCAAAAAGCTCGCAGAACTACCACCTTCCTCTGCTAGGGCTAAAAGTGGAAATTTTTCCGATGAATCTGCCATGGTAACGGTATGTGGTAAAATTATGGACCATGTCAAGGAAGAAATGTCACATATTTACGAGCTAGCAGGGTCATTTAATTTAAGCTGCAAATGTTTTCGAAAAAATGGTAACCCCTTTGTGGGAAGAACACTGTTCGGGCAAAATCCCGAAAGGGCGCAGGTCGGACCCTTGAAATGGTACATCAGACACAATAAGCATTCCTCCGGGTTTCAATATGCGGAACAGTTCCTTCATGACATACACAATCTGTGGCACTGCAGCATCTCTATTTTGCCAGATAACAACATCGCTCGAATTATCCGCCATGGAAATATTTTAAAGGCATCCATATTCCAACGTCAGGCCATCTTTTTCTGCCTTTGCAAAGGAATCAAACTGAAAATTTAGGTCAAAGGCGGTAACGTCATCAAAATTTTTCCTCAAGGTTTTGGCAAGGGATAGGCCACCTTTGTTGAAAACATCAACAATTTTAATCCTTCTATTGGGATTTTTGTTGAAAATATGATCGGGAATTTTGTCTTCTCCAATATTGTTTTCTTCTACGGAATATGAAAAAATTTTTCTATCCCCAAGGACCTTATCCGCCGCTTCCATGACAATTTCCGGAGAAACGGATGCCATGCACGGAGCTTCTTTAAACCCACGCAAACACCTACTATCCCAATCATTCGATACCCATTCGCACCAGCTGCCACAACCGTCACCTCTGAGATTAATATTTTCGGAATAGCCAATAACCTTTTCCAAAGTCGGCCCAAATATGGCGATGGAACGACCATTTAAAAATCTTTTCATGTGGACCGTGCCACCGTCCCCGTCCAGGTGAAATAGAGAATGTTTCAGTAGCACGGCAAGCTCGCCGAGCGAAGTTTTTCCCACAAGATTTACGTCGACACCATCCATCGATTTGCACAGCCCATTGGAGTAGCCGAGTTGTATCACTTTTATGTTCGGATATGCCCGATGAAATAGTTCTATAAACTTTTCGTAGTGTCTTATGGGCCACATTCGCGTGCTTTCAGACGACTTTTCATGGGCGTTGATTCCCCTTTGCATCGTTATGTACTGGGTTTCTTCTAACCCGAAAGATTTGAGAATTTCCATATTTTCTGGCTCCAGGTTTAAAAATAGATGCGTAGAATTATCTATGCCGAGTAAGCCGCATTGGTCCGGCCCTTGCATTCTTGTTCTGTTGTTTAAAATCGACCACTGGACAACCAGTGTGTGATATCGGGGAGAATGTTCAACAATTTTATAATGTTTGACAAAAAAATCTTTGTTTTTTTTACAAAAATCTCCCAACCATTTTGATTTTTTTTCTATGTATTTGGAATCGTAGTACAAGATGCTTGTACACCTATCCATGCGTATTATCACATCATAGTCATGCTTTTTAAAAATAATCCAGAAATTACTTTCAGCTAAATTGGATATAAAATTAGCTTTACTAAAAACGAAATCCAAGGTGATTTTTCTACACTTTGCATCGGTATACAAATCGATGGAATGGTCACAATTTATGCGTTTCGATAATTCTTTTATCGCGATCGCATATACTAAAATATCTCCGATCCCACCGGTAACTACAACTGCTACTTTAAGGTTATCGCCATTGCGCTTGGACAAACGTCTGGATATGCTATGAGTACAAAAATTGAACAAGGCACGAAAAAATTCACGGCATAGCCACCAGACCAATTTTAGGAACGCCTTGATTTCATTGTTTGCATATTTTCTTTGTAAACTGTCAACCTTCGACCTAAGCTTAAAAAAGTAAAATTCCGAACCTTCTTTCATTCGTTTGGATGTATTGTCCTAAGACAATTTAAGATAATATTACAAGCAATGTTATTTTTTGTATGGGAATAAAACTTACAACCTTTTCGGTGGAATAATTTAAAGAGTTCACGGAGAAAAATTTTTCCTGACGAACGATGTGTGTTTGATAAACGGAGTTTGTCCACAATATCGGCGTATCATGCCTTCCAATGCATTGCTTTTGTCGCCCAAGGATTTATGGCTCAGACAAAAGCAACCACTTCCGCTTCCCGTAAGCATCATATTGACCCCGATGCTTCTCATTTCGCCATGCAACTCGCGAAAATTTTCATGTTCTGGGAAAAATATCTCTGAAAAAGTATTGCTAAGGGGCAATAATACTTGTCCCGTCCCAATGGCATTTTGTAGGGCTAAAAGACGTCGATTGGCTTCTTTTTCTGAGAGATATAAATGTTGAAAATTTTTTCGAAGTATTCCGTAGGCTTCCTTCGTGTTTACGCCAAATGCGGGCTTAAAAATCAATAGGTCGTAATTTTCCATGGCAGAAATTAGTTTTTCACCCATCGGCTGGCAGATATCTCCAATCCCCGCCGTTATGTTTGGCATATTATAAATGAAACATGGACAGTCAGCCCCAACGATTTTACCCAAATCGACCAATTCCGTCGGCGACAAAATGTTTCCGCAAATTTCATTTATCGCATGTAATAGGGCGGCGGCGTTGCTACTTCCTCCTCCGAAACCAGCTTCATGGGGGATAAATTTTTTCAATTGGACCGTGAAGTGTTGCCCTAGTCCCGTTTTTTCTCGAAAAACATTGAGGGTGGCGGTGATGGTATTATTCTTTTTATTCAGAAAAGGCTCATCGCAGATGATTCCATCGTCGCCGCTGGGTGACCTGAAAATTGTAATTTCATCCCCAAAGTTGAGGGCACAGTTTGCAGACAGAATGTTATGGTATCTATCCTCCCGTAAACCTGTGACGGCGAGAAATAAATTAATTTTAGCGGGAGAAAAAACTTTTGCTAATTTTTCCATTTTTTCCATAGTTCCTAACCCATTGAACTCGGTATTAAACTGCCCATGAACATAAAAATAGGAATTATCGGGGCAACAGGAATTGTTGGATCGGAATTTATTTCCCTATTGGAGCAGCGAAAAATTTCAGTCACCGACCTCTGCCTATTCGCATCCGAAAAATCCGATGGAAGGAAAATACATTTTAATGGCAAAGGCATTGGGGTTGAAAAGTTAGAAAAATCAAAACTAAGGGATTTGGACTATTTGCTTTTCTGTTCCAGTGAAGAGATTAGCAAAGAATTTATCCCCGTGGCGGCGGAAAATAATATTTGTTGCATCGACAATAGTGCTGCTTTTCGATTGCACCAGGATGTTCCCCTCGTCATTCCGGAAATAAATCCCCGTGCCCTGGAAAACCATAAAAATATCATAGCCAACCCAAATTGTTCAACCATCATTGCGCTAATGGCCTTGTTTCCACTCCATCAAAGGTTTGGACTTTCGGGCTTTTATGTTTCCACCTATCAGGCCGTTTCCGGGGTTGGTCATTCCGGAATAGAGGCACTAAAACAGGATATCATCGGGAATTTTTCCCTATCGCAGGATGTCTTTGGGGAACAAATATTGCAAAATGCCATCCCCAAAGTTGGGCAATTTTCTTCCAACGGCTACTCTTCCGAGGAGTTGAAAATGGCCAATGAGAGCAGAAAAATTTTATCCCTGCAAAGGTTAAAAGTTTCATCGATCTGTGTTAGATTGCCAATTCTAAGAGCCCATTCCATGTCCATAATTGCTAGATTCAGAAACCCCTTCGACCTGGATGAAGCCGAACGGGTACTAGCGACCAATGAACACATCGATTATTTTCCCGGTGCTTTTCCGACACCGTTGAAACAAGCGTGTAAAAACAATATCGGAATTGGACGCCTCCGGAAGGATACATTTTTGAAAAATGCAGCCACAATGTGGGTAGTGGGAGATCAAATTCGTAAGGGAGCCGCCCTCAATGCGATACAAATCATGGAACATCTTGAACACACCAGATATCAAAGCTAATTAGAAAGAAAGGAGTCAAAGGTCAAGGAAAGGAGCTGGTAAGAGAAAGAGCCTTTGAGCAAATAGGTAAATAATTAGACATCTGCATGTGCACGGGAAACAAGATGATTTTGGTGCACCCTGTCGAAATATTTCTTGTAGGCGCAGTGGATTTCTCGCTCTTCGCCAAGGGTAGGATTGGCAGAATTCTCTCCTGGTATGGAAACGATATGACCTGGTATTTTTGTAACATTACGCCATGAAGAATCTGGCGATGCCACAAAATCGTGGTCAACAAACATGGCAATGTGACTATTTGGCTGCCGTTGTGCCCTTGCCCAATTTTCCTCTCCAACAAAATCACAGCCGGCTTTCCCGAGGCCTAAACCATTGAAAACCATCGACGGAAAGTTGTTCTGTAGTGCTATGGCGCTGGCAAACATACCTCCCATGGAAAATCCTGTCATGAAGGGAATGACCAAAACATTTGGGTCGGATTCAAACCTCTGCCGTACCGATTCGATGTGAGACAGTACCAGAGCATTGGACAATGTCAGCCTATCGGTTGACAATGAAAGTATATTCTTTGCCCCTTCTTGAATTTGTGCCACGGTGCTTCCTGACCCGACCCCAAAGCACCTTATCACCAATGGCTTTATTTTTAGATTTGGATTACGCTCCATGAGGTCACAGATATTCCCAGGCAGTATGAATCCAAAATCCTGTGCCTGTGCAACGGAAATATCCGGAGCAAATTCGCTCCTAGCAACAAAAACCTTGTCCAAATCTTCTATGGTTGTAACGCCGTTGCCAACGCATTCTTCAAATCGTTTCATGCAATGATTTCGAATGAAGTTAACATATTTCGGACTCCATATTCCAAACATGTCACCCAGGGGAGTTGCAGGAAGCTCCGAAAAAGTGCCCCCATCAATTGGTTGTGCCAATACCTGCGCCAATGATTGTGTACTCCGCATTAATGGCACCAACGGCCGAGGAATTCTTGGAATTTCTGAAAGATTTCTCACAATTGTACGGCCGGCAGCGCTTACAACTTCTATTGCCTTTGTGAGTCCCCGTTGAAGCACATTGAAAAATCCGATTGAACCGCCATTGTTTACACTATTCATAATATGTCCTCTAAAGAAGTATTGGGAAGAAGTCAAATCAAAGACTTGTCGGTTAAAAATTTTTTAGATTGAAATTATTAAAAATTTACATTCAATTCTTCTGAGCTGGATAAAAATGGAAAGATTAGATCTTGGGAAAGTCGTAAAAGTAACCAAAAAAAATGGAAGTAAGCTAATGGATGAGAAAGTCCAAACACAGGATTTCAAATTGGAGATCAAGGAGTCAATAATCAAACATTTACAGTTTGACCTGGCCAGGGACCAAACGTCTGCAACATTACGCGACTGGTGGGTGGCGGTGTGCCTGATGGCAAAAGAAATGATAATGTCACAGTTCATACGCACACAAAAAGTCCATCACATAAATAATGTGCGGAGGGTTTATTATATGTCGCTGGAATATCTACCGGGTCGACTATTGAAGAACAATTTGATCAATCTCGGCATCCTCGATGACACAAAGAAAGCGCTTGAAATACTAGGGCAGAATTTCGATGACATTGTAAATGTGGAGCCGGACATGGGGTTGGGAAACGGAGGGCTCGGACGACTAGCTTCTTGTTTTCAGGATTCTTTGGCGACCCTCAATTATCCAGCTGTAGCCTATGGAATTCACTACGAATTGGGACTTTTTCGCCAGGAGCTGGTGGATGGAAAACAGGTGGAAAAGCCTGACAATTGGCTAATGTCCGGGACACCATGGGAGGTTTGTAGGCCGGAAAATACCCAAATTGTCAAGCTGTACGGTAAGGTCGAGTACTGCTATGACGGCAACGGAAATCTGAAACCCGTTTGGCAGGACTACGAAACGATACAGGGGGTACCCTGGGACGTCGCGGTAATTGGGTACAAATCAAATACGGTGAATTTTATGCGCCTGTGGGAAGCACGTTCAGCGAGTGAGTTTGACCTGAAAATGTTCAACGAAGGCAAATTCTTTGAAGCAATGGACAAGCAGGTAAAAAATGATACCATTTCTAAGGTGTTATATCCCGACGATTCCACGGAGGGCGGCAAAATTTTGAGATTGACCCAACAGTATTTTTTCGTCAGCTGCTCCATACAAGATATCATTCGTAGGTTTAAAAATGGTAATAAAAGTTTTGATTCCTTTTCCCAAAAGGTAACCATCCAATTGAACGACACGCATCCCATCATTGCGATTGTGGAACTATTGCGTATTTTACTCGATGAAGAAAACTTTTCTTGGGACAAGGCCTGGAATATTTGCAAACAAACTTTCTCCTATACAAATCACACACTACTCCCGGAAGCACTGGAAGAATGGTCGGTGGGAATGTTTGAATATTTGCTTCCGAGACACTATCAGCTAATCTGCGAAATCAATGGCAGATTCCTCACGGAAGAGGTTGAAAAAAAATGGCCGGGCGATGATTCCAAAAAACATGCCCTGTCAATCATCGGTGGCGATGGAAATAAGGTTATCCGCATGGCGTATTTGGCCGTCGTGTGTTGTAAATACATAAACGGTGTGGCTTCCATGCATTCGGAATTGGTGAAAAATTTGCTATTTCCGCTATTTTGCCAGATGTATCCGAAAAAATTTACAAATGTTACCAATGGCGTAACACCAAGGTTGTGGATCAGATGTCGCAATCCAAATCTTTCAAAACTACTCGACCGGGCAATCGGGCAAAAATGGACAGAAGATTCCGAACAGTTGCGGAAATTGGAAGACTTTGCCGACGATTCTACTTTTCAACAAAAGTTTTTAGAAATTAAAACGTCAAATAAGCTAGCCCTCGCCAAAAAAATTTCAAAACTATGCGGCGTAGAAGTCGACCCAAATTCCCTGTTCGACGTACAGATCAAACGTTTGCATGAATATAAGCGGCAGCACCTCAATCTATTGCACATTTTATATGTGTACAAACGCGTCATTAGGGGCGACAAAAATATAGTACCACGAACATTTATATTCGGAGCAAAGGCAGCCCCCGGATATTACATGGCAAAACAAATAATTCACGGGATCAATATTGTGGCAAATGAAATAAACAACAATCCAAACAACGATAAAATACGGGTGGTATTTTTGCCGAATTACAATGTTTCCCTTGCCTGTGATATTATTCCTGCGGCGGACCTGTCGGAACAGATTTCTACGGCGGGGAAAGAAGCTTCGGGCACAGGAAATATGAAGCTGGCAATGAATGGTGCCTGCACAATTTGTACCCTCGATGGAGCAAATGTTGAAATTAAAGAAGAAGTCGGAGATGCTAATATTTTTGTTTTTGGTCACACGGAAACGGAACTGAAAAAACTCCGCACAACGGGTTATTTTCCCTGCGATTACTACGATGGGAATGAAGAACTACGTTCCATTTTAGACTGGATGGCATCAAACTTCTTCGTGACCAAATACAGGGAAGCTCCCCTCAGGAACATAAGGAATAGTTTGCTCGCCGGCGGTGACCCATTCTTTGTATTGGCTGACTTCGAAGATTACGTGAAGACGCAGAAGAAGGTTGATGGAGCATACAAAGATAAGCAAAAGTGGGCACAAAAAGCAATTTTGAACATTGCGCGTTCTGGAAAGTTTTCCAGTGACCGTTCGATTAAGGACTATGCGACAAAGATTTGGGACCTTGCCCCCATCAACGTAGAGTAATTTATCCATGAAATAACCTCACCATTGATCCATATGAAAAATTTCTCCAAAAAAGATAGATGTTTGCGAAATACCTCACCCAACTTTCGTAGAGATTTGTCAAAGAAAAAACGAAAATTTTCAACGGCAATAAAAGGTTTCACCAAGAATGCCTTGGTAGCCAAACTTCCGAAAATAATCGAAGTTTTAAAGGCAATGTCCAAACATGCGATGGGAGTTGCTACTTTATTGGCTGCCAAAATCGTCCAAATATATAGGGCTGCCAAGGGGAAAGCTGGTAAAGCTGTTGGGAAATTTAGACATGTTAAAACAACGCTGGCACCGGCAATATCCAACTTCCGCAAACAATTCTCCAAAGTTATTTTCCAAATTGCCCATTTGTTAAAACTTGCCTTCGTTGTGTCCTTGCAAGTGACGAAGGTTGGTGTTATGCGCATGGTTGACTGGGCATGCTTGCTGGTGACAAAAGGGATCAATGTTGTGCGATCCTGTTTGACAAAATTTCGAAATTTTATCAAATCTGGCAATCAAAAGTTGACAAATGCCCTAAAGTTTTTGGTATCCGTTTCCATTTTTGTTAGCCAAATGGCGTGTAAAGGAGTTTTGTTCCTATGCTTATCCGTCAAAAACATTATCCGCAAAATATATGATTCAATTTTGGCATCCATCCGTGTGCTAGTCCAATCCGTCAAAAATATTATCAATGCTACGGTAAAAGCCATCACCTACCCATTCACATCCTTCCACGCTTTCCTGAAAAAGTCCGCCAATACTTTTAGGACGAGATGTGCCACCTATGCTACGAGCTTACAATCTTCCATTTCAAATGCTCGTGCGTCACTAAAAACTCGGTTCTCGTCGTTAAAAGCTCAGTTTTCCTATGGCAATGCTTTGGTGGTTTTGCAAAAACCTGCGGTGGTATTACCTCTGGCCTTTACAATTATAGCATTCGTTGGGGTGAGAACCTACGATAGCCAAATATCAAAGATAGAGTATGCACGGGCGGCCCTCGCAGTAAAACATGAAAAGGACCTCCTAAGGCAAAAACACTATGTTTTGCATGGCTACGAAAATGAAAACGTCGCTTCAAAACGCAAAAGGACGAAGGAAGACCACGCCTTTGCGAAAGCTTCTCCTGTCCGATCGGGTGGCTACACCGACCTCCAAAAGGCCGTCGATGGCTTTTTCCACAGCCATAGGGTATCGGAAGTGATGTGCGATAAAAATTCGTGCAAAATAAAAGTCGATGATAGAATCATCGATGGTAGCGGTCCGATAAGTGCTGATTCTACGGTTTTCATTTCAGAAGCAAACGAAGATCACATCGTATTTGCAGATGCATCTGGCAATCGATATGTGAAGCCCATCGATAGCCTATTTGACCAATAGGCACCCGTCCAAGTCTTTTTACTTACTTTTACCGAAACATCTGCTTTTTACGTAAATCCCAAAATGTTGTCCAGTTGTTCGCCTTGACATCCAAATATTTGGTCATACACTGTTTCATCCGGTATGAGTGACCCATTAAGTAGTACATCTACTCCATCTCCAAATTTGGAAATGCCAGGGGTGCCAGGGCAACCCAGTTCCGTCGGGGATCGCAAAATTTCGACACAAAGCAGTCCGGAATCGGCTCCACAACCACGGCAATTAACCATAGCTCAGCAGGTGTTAAAAGATAAGTTTGGACTGGATGAACGCTTTTGTGCTAGATTTGATACGGAAAACCAAAAGGTTCAAACTTTTGTTAAAGACTTGAAAGATGGCAAATTTGACCCCAACTTCATTATGAAGTTTATACGGTGGCTGAGCACCGATTTTGGTGGACCAAAATATGAGGCGGCCATACAACAGCTTAGAGCCGAAATTGCCGCAAGCAAGGATCAAGAGCTTTTTAAGGACCAAGAGTTTCAAGAAAATCTAGCAACTGCCATAAAAAGTTGCGATGGCAGTGAGCTTCCCCAGATCCTTCCGGTAGTTCATGACCTTCTGGCCGAAGACCCAGATGTCCGGAGAGATTTCTTCATCAAGGAATTGCTTATCCCATGCTTAAGGGAAGCACACGAGGAGATATCAAAATCAGAAGCCGAAATTGACATAAAAAATTTCATTGGGAGATATAAAAACTTTTCATTCATTAATCAATTTTGTTTGGACAAAGGGATGTACTGTTTGTCCAACGAGGATGCACAAGCAAAGTACTTGCAACCGCCAGATGAAAAAATTGCTTCTCTCATAACAGACACAATATACCATATAATTACTGGCTCAGAAAGTGAAAGAGTTTCATATTTGCAGCTTTTGGAAGATGCGAGGTCTTTACCCACATTGAGGGATGGTGTACAAGGCTGTGAGAACTTTTTGAAAGTGTTTGATGGAATGAATAATGATTTCACTGGTCTTTTACAGTGTTTCGGCAGAGAGCCAAACGAACAAACTGCAAACCTCAAAGCCTTGGTGGATGGACTGAGAGGAATAGCAGCAGAAGCACAGAGAGAAGGTATTAATGATCAGGGGGGAAGTGAAAAAATCTTTTTGGAAAAGGCAAGTGGGTTTTTTTTGGAAAAACCAGAATTAATGTATGCAATACAAAGAAATAGCAATTATTCTGCGCGCTTGCTCATGCCATTTGCCCATTGCCCATTGAAAGGCGATGTTAGATTAGATTTTTTTTCCTCAGTTGCCCTGCAAGCAATGAAAAAAGCAGTGGAAGGAAATGGGATCGAGCCCCTTACCGATGAACAAGTGCAGCTACTATGCGGAGGAGTTAACCTTGCTGAGTTGCTGAGAAAACCGGAGAAAAATGGAGATACCATCCGTATGGTCTTGAAATTTATTCAGGACAGGGCACTGGCGGGCGTGGAACCTCTAATATCTTTCGAGGATATCATGCCTGCAGATATCAGCGATGCCACTTACCAACAATTGGTGGAATTTGTCGAACAAGAAGCTGAACAAGAACTGTACAGCGAGCCCCTAATAAATTTCATCAGAAATGGTCGACCGACACAAGGAACACCGCCAAATCCATAACACCATTCCCCATGGTTATTTCCCCCTGGCAGGTTATATTCATACAATCTTCACTCCTAACCTCTCCAAATGCCGATGGACAGCGTCAACGGCAATTTTAATCTTCACCTCTGAGCTAGGAAATATAGTCGCTTCGCCTGACTGTCTTGCATTTGAATGCCGCTATCAAACACAGTGATTACAAATTTCCTAAATCTATTGATAAAGCTACTGCCTTGCCCGGGACGGCGATTTAGTTTCCCCAGAGCCTTTTCTTATGCCTATTAGCTTTTGAGCGTTTACTACGCTTGTGTTTGTTCATCTTAAGACGACGTTTTTTCTTCAGATTTCCCATATTGAATCGACAAATTATCTAGCTTTGGCCTACGATTGAGAATATGTTATGCAAGTAAAGAACTTTTTTCTAGATTTTTATCTTTACAGGAACGAGTTCAGGGCATATAAGAAACCCATGCAAACTTTAGTGGGGAAAAAAGCTCCGAAATTTTCAGCAACGGCAGTAATTGATGGTTGCATTGTCTTAGATTTCTCACTGGAACAGTTTTTCGGCAAAAAATATGTCGTTTTGTTTTTCTATCCAAAAGATTTTACATTCGTTTGTCCTACCGAAATTTGGGCATTTCAGGAAAAGACACAAGAGTTCGAAAAAAGGAATGTGGCATTGATAGGCTGCTCAACGGATTCGGAATTTTCGCATTTTGCGTGGCTTGAAATCCCCCGCGAACGGGGAGGCATTCACGGCGTTACTTTTCCAATTATTTCCGATATAAACAAAACCATCGCCGATGAATACGGCGTTTTGGCCGGCTATGAAGACGATGATGATGGTACCACAAAAGTTACCGGAGAACTCGTTGCCTACAGGGGGCTGTTTTTAATAGATAAAGGTGGTATTGTGCAACATTGCGTAGTCAACAACATGCCACTTGGTCGCAGCGTCGATGAAGCATTGAGAATGGTTGATGCCCTCCAGCATTTTGAAAAATTTGGGGAAGTTTGCCCGGCAAATTGGCATAGTGGTCAAAAATCTATGAAACCAAGCCGGGATGGTTTAAAAGAATTTTTTGGATAAACCAATCCCATGGCGTTGAAATTTTTGACAGTAAAAACTTCCATACTTTGCCCTCCGAAAAATAATATATTTCCTCTGTTCGATTCGGAGGGCTTTTCATTGGAAGAAGCGGACATATTATGCATAGCGACAAAGTGTCTGGCAATACACCAGGGTAGGTGTGTTAGGATCGGAACGGTTGACAAAAAACAACTGGTTCGCCAGGAAGCCGACTGGACATGGGGGGAAATTTCTACTCTCACCCTAAAGGATGGCACCGTGATTCCTTTTTCAGGAATCGATGAAAGCAACGGAAACGGATACTATGTTCTGTGGCCCCAAAATGTTACCGAATTATTGGCCGAAATTCATGGATATCTATGCAAGAAATTCACCATAAAAAATTTGGGACTTATGTCCATCGATAGCAAAATTGAACCTTTTCGCCGGGGAACGGTCGGCGTTGCCCAGGATATTTTCGGGTTCAATCCAACTAAGGATTACAAAGGCAAGGAGGATCTTTTCGGACGCAGGTTTGAAATGACATCGGTAAACATAGCAGATTCACTGGCATCGGCGGCATGCTACCTGATGGGGGAAGGCAACGAGTGCTGTCCCCTCCTAATCATTCGTGGAGCGGAAAATGTCGAATTCGGAAACAAATTTTCCATGGCAAACACACAATTGGCGAAAGAAGACGACATGTTTAGGGATATCCTAAATGTTTACAATTAACAAATTTTCGTCCCGTAAAACTTCCCGCCAGGCACAAAGCCGAACATTTTTCCCTTTTACCAGCTCTTCGCCCGTGAAAATGTTCGTCCATGCCGCTTTCATCCGTCCTCTTTTTTGTGGCAAAACCATTCCGAAAGCAAACCCTTTTTCAGTCATTTTACAAAAACATCATTTTCACCACAGGTGGCAAATAACGTCACAAACCTTATCGGCGATCTTATTGGCAAGCCTCGGTATCGCCTGGTACTGGAGTGTCTGAAAGTCATCGTTGGATGTGTGGCATTCTATGAAATCCGATATGCGATAATCTCTAAAGAAAACTCTTCCCGTTAGGTTATTGCTTAATGAGCAGTGTATCGCCATTCTTATGTTAAATGATTTCGCCTGGGACGTATCATCCTCCTGGGTAGTAGCCAGGAATCGTCCGAATTCTATGATGGTAATCTCCAGGACGGCAGCGTTCTCGGGAGATGGAGCAAGTTCTAGTCCCGAAATGTTGGTCAGCCTTGAGCGAACCCGTCTCGTCAATACCTCCTGTGTCTGAGGAGCAAAGGAATCATTCCTTATGGGAGCAACATATATTTTATCAAACTCTAAAGGTGAGATGGGCTTCAAAGTATAAAACATACACCCTGCACCTAATAGCGACATTAATAAACAAACTAACGGAGGAATCTTTTTCATAATGACCCCCTTATAGTCTTTTTTAAAAATATTGCCGCATTATTTTTAAAAATTTTCCATTTAATTAAAATTCCCTATTCGGACCAATTTTTATAAAACTTTCGGCGGGCTTGACCTTACTATCCGTACTTTCCAAAAAATCCTCCTGGTCAGAACTGTCGGTGTTTATTTGTATCAAATCATGGGAGAATTCAAAGCCGCCCTCAAACTCATCCTTTGCTGGCAAATCTAACAGTTGCTCTTCGGAGGGGCGTTGGTACCTGCCAAACAGAAAATCTACGGGCGTCGCTTTGGGCAAATTCCCTGCTTTTATGTGGGCTATCCTTTCCCTGGCATTGCGTTCCACTTCGGATCCTGGGAGAAAACGTGCCGCTTTGTTATACATGATGATGGCCGCTTTCGCATTATTCCTTGCATTAAAATAGAAGTCTCCCATAAACAATTTACTTTCGGCAAGTCTGATTTTCATCTGGTCATAGCCCGCCTGAGCTCTGGCAGCATCCTCATGGTTCGGATATAGTGTCAAAAAATCTTCGTAATTATTCATGGCCAATTTGGTTGCCCCTTGGTCATAGAGTGGACTTTTGGTCATTCTGGCGTAGATGTCACCCAGCTTTAGATAGGCCTCAGGCGTATGTTCCGAATAGGGGTACTCGTCTAGCAGCTGTTCAAACGCTGCAATTGCCTCGAGCGGCCGATCGTTACTAATCGCGAAATCCCCCATGTGGACCAGCGCCAAGGGAGCAATGTCGCTGAATGGAGCATCCTCCACAATTTTTTTATAGAAATCGACCGTCGCCTGGTAATCCCTAAACCCCGGAATAACTCCGAAATATTTCGGCCGTTCCCCACTTTTCAACAGCCGAGCAATCTCAAATTTTTCATGTAAAACGGCGTTGAAACGGGGATATTCCGGGTATTTCTTTGTTATGGTAGTAAATGCCTTGAATGCATCGTTGAACTGGTTCTTGCTCACCTTTATTTTCCCGATTTGATAGTATGCCTCCGGGGCAAAAATGGAATCGGGGAACTTTTTACACACGCTCCTATATCCCACCAAAGCCATGCTGATACGGCCTTCTTCCTGGGCTCGCCGAGCATCATTCATGAGCTGTAGGGAGTCCAAAGATTCCCTGTTGAACTTGGAAACGGAAGCGATGTCAGGTGTTGATTGCCAACCAAGTTCCTCCGTCCAGACTATGTCTGCATTTAGACGCGTTAAACTTAAAATAAACATTAAAAATGGAATATATTTTCGCATGAATGCCTCAGAACTTTAATATTGCTGCTCCCCAAGTCAACCCCGCTCCAAAACCTACCGTTAGTCCCTTCGATCCTCGAACAATTTTGCCACCCTGTATTAAACTATCTATGGCAATTATGCACGAAGATGCCGATGTGTTTCCATACCTATCAATGGTTACGCAGACTTTTTCAGGAGAAATATCAAGGCGTTCCCTGACGGCATCTATGATTCTCCAATTGGCCTGGTGTGTAACGACAAAATCCACATCGTTGGCAGACATGCCATTTCTGTCTAAAATTTCCTGGGCACAATTTCCCATGCTTTTTACGGCTTCTCGAAAAAGATCGCGCCCGGACATTTTCATAAAATGTTTTCGTTCGCTTACGGTTTTCTCACTCGCCGGTTCCCTTGAGCCTCCCGCCGGTATTGTTATTAGTTCGGAGTGTTCTCCATTGGCCCCCAACAGCACGTCGATGATGGAATTTTCCTCTTCATTTTCGGTGGCTGAGAGAACAACCGCTCCGGCACCATCGCCGAAAAGTACACAGGTGGAACGATCCTGCCAATCCGTTATCGCCGATAGCTTATCTCCGCAAATCAATAGAATATTTTTATACCGCTGGGACTCTATCAGAGACCGTGCAATTTCGATGCCATACTGCAACCCCGAACAGGCCGCGTTATAGTCAAAGCAAGGAATGTTTTTCAACCCTAATTTTGTCTGAACAAATACGGAGGTGGAAGGAATAATTACGTCGGATGTTATGGTTCCCGTTAAAATCAAGTCGATATCTTCCACCCCAATAGAAGCATTTTCCATCGCTTTACGAGCCGCACATACGCACAAATCGGACGTGGTTTGATCCGGTGCGGCTATCCTCCTTTCCCGGATACCGGTTCGCGTTCGGATCCATTCGTCGGATGTGTCGACGACCTTACTCAAGTCATCATTGGTGACCACTTTCTCTGGAACGTAGGACCCCACTCCCAATATTTTTACAAACTGCTTGCTGTTTTTCATTTTACCTTTTACCTAGTATACTCCCTATTCGATGAGGAAATTAACTTTTTCAATCGCATTGCTTAGAAAATGTTCATTGTTTATTTTGGATAATCTGAATGTTAGGCGTAGGGCATGGGCAACCGCTTCTACGGAACTTGAGCCATGGGATTTTACCACGATTCCATTGAGCCCGAGCAGGGGTGCTCCACCGTACTTATCAGCCGTTAGATCCCTTTTCATTGCCCTAAAAGCGCCACCCGCGAGAAATGCTCCCAGCATGCGCAACGGATTTTTTTTCATCTCTGTTTTGATATAGTTTTTTATCGTTCCGGCTAGGGACTCGATGGTTTTTAACAAAATATTGCCAACGAATCCATCACAGACTACCACATCGATCTCATTGCTAAATAATTGAAACCCTTCTATGAGCCCACAGTATCGTATTTCACCGTTGATTTTTTTCAACATTTCATGGGCCTCGCAGATGGTTTCGCTACCCTTGCCTTCCTCGGTCCCGATCGTTAGCAGTCCTACCCGCGGACTATTTTTGGGATCGACGGCGATATTATGGTATAATGCTCCGAGAAGGGCATTATGGACCAGGCTTTTGGCAGACGTGGAGGGATTTGCCCCCACGTCAATCAGCACAAAACGACTGGTCGGTGCCGGAATAATCGTGGCCAGTGCGGGCCTATCGATCCCCGGCATCACGCCTACTTTTAGCGTTCCTCCTACGACAAGGCAACCGGTATTTCCACAGCTCAGAACACCGGAAACCTTGTTTTCTTTCAAAAGATCAATTGCCCTGAACATGGAGGAATCTTTTTTATTCCTCAGAGCATGCATGGGCTTTTCCGCCATGTCTATGGATTGGGAAGCATGGCAAATTTCCACATCCCCATTGTGGAAAACGGACCCGCATTGGGAAATCTGTTCCTCTATGGTTGCTTCATCGCCGACCAGGACCAACTTGCCCATCTCATCGGGAAACAATTTAATGGCAAGCTCTACCCCTCTAATCATCGATGAAACACCCCCATCTCCCCCCATAACATCAACGGCGACCATCTGTTCTTTGGAATTCATATGCATGCTATGCGTCATAATTGGGCAACGGGGCCATTAATCTTTTAATTCAATGATTTGTCTCCCACGATACATTCCCGTTTCCGGGTTAACGTGGTGGGGACTAAACAAATTGCCCGTTGCTGGATCTCTGGCCAACTCCGGTCCAGAGAATCCATTTGCTCCACGGCGTTTTCTACTACGCTGTTTTGACTGTTTGCGTTTTGGCTGACCCATTTTTTTACTTTCTTAAAAATTCTTAAAATTTAACACACCCCACCTATCCATGGAGGCAATCTAAGGTTACATATTCTCGTTTTTGAGGCGCAAATAATTGGCAAATTTTGCCATTTTTTTCTTGCGGCGGCGCTTGGCACACGGCTTCTCAAAATACTGTTTTTCCCGAACTTCTCGGATAACACCTTCGCGATCCAGGCGCTTCTTCAAACGGCGCAACGCCTTATCGATCGTTTCGCCTTTTCGCATTTGTACTATTACTGCCATAAAATTCACCTCCTCCCGTGTCATGGTGGGAAATACTGGGCTCGAACCAGTGACCCCCAGCGTGTCATGCTGATGCTCTAACCAACTGAGCTAATTCCCCTACGAGGATTTGATTACACAAAGCATAATATCTAACAAATCAAGTTTTTTCGGCACATTTTGCTGCCGATTACCAATTTAAGGGTCCCTCCCAAATG
The DNA here is from genome assembly GCA_031258695.1 of Puniceicoccales bacterium. Classification (GTDB taxonomy): domain Bacteria; phylum Verrucomicrobiota; class Verrucomicrobiia; order Opitutales; family JAIRKQ01; genus JAIRKQ01. The sequence continues at coordinate 10,508 of JAIRMM010000029.1, read as the reverse complement.
GTGAGAACGTTCACTTTTATCTTTTTGATTCTACAGTTCCAAGTATTGGGCAATTTTTTCGGCGATATTTTTAAAAGCCGGCAAGGAAACCACCGATCCCCATGCTATTCCACCGGCGACTTTCGCATCATCGACGATCACGGTAATAATAATCTTGGGAGCATCGACGGGAAAAAATCCACCGTAGGAAGACGTATGCCTATGGTGGGAATATTGGCCATTGATGATTTTTTGTCCGGTTCCACTTTTACCCCCAAATTCGATGCCGTTTGGGAGTTTATCTTTTTGCGGATTATGCATGATTTTCCTCATGCGAAAGGCCGTTTGAGGTGATATTACTCGCCGCCGAATGACTGGATTTATGGTGAGAATTTTTTGATCCCCCTCCATGACATGTTTAAACAGGTTTGGTTTTAGTAAAATCCCGTCGTTGGCTATCACCGATATGGCACAGTGGGTTTGCAGAGGAACGGCACCAACGGAGTGTCCCATCGGCATACGGGTAATTGTCCACGCATCCCATTTTGCCACCGGCCTCAATATTCCGGGTGATTCCGCATCGAAACCATAGCCAGCTTTTTCTCCAAAACCGTAGGATTTGACGCAGTTATAAAAATCTTGTTCACCGATGAGCATTGCCATCTGCACGGCTGCTCGATTGCTCGATTTTCTAATAGCTTCCGTAAACGTTAATTTATCAAAAGGGGTATGATCCTTTGGCATTGTGACTTTTCGCCCTCGGTTCATAACACTTGTCAATGTGCAATCAAAAATGCTATCTTCGTCGACTAATCCATACTCCAACCCAAACGACATGGCAATTATCTTGAATACCGATCCTGGCTCGTAGACGTTACAAACGGCCAAATTTTTTATATTTTCCGGAGGAGAATTTCCATAGTTATTTGGGTCGTAGTCTGGATAGTTTACCAGTGCAAGAATTTCTCCGCTTAGGACTTCACTCACGATAATAGAAATGGACTGGGGAGAAAATTTCCCAACCAGTTGGGATACTTCGTCGCATACAATCTTTTGAATATTTTTGTCGATGGTCAGAACAACGTCATTCCCGTCCTTGCATGGAATTTCCTTTTTCCTGTATTGGACTAGTTCCATTGTTCGACCGTCCTTTTCCGATTCGATGTAGCCATCCTGGCCCTGCAAGTAAAAATTCATATACTTTTCCACGCCGCAAACGGGAATATTTTGTTTGCTGACAAATCCGGTTACATGGGCCGTTTGGCGACCAAACGGGTAGGATCTGCGGGGATTTTTTATTCCATATACTCCGCGGATTTTGATCGCTTCTATCGCCCTATGGAGGGAGTCGCTATCGATTTCACAAATGGGGACCCAGCGTATTTTTTTCTTCCGATTATTTGAAATTTTGCATTTTTTTACGAACTTTTCCAAAATATTTTTGACGTCCATGCCCAAGAGTTCTGACAGTAGAAAAATTTTTTGTAGGTCTTTTTCGGAATCGGCCACGTAGGGGTCTACGCCCAAAACAATCTTGGTTCTGTCCCAGGCCAATGTTTCAAAATTTCTATCGAATATGGTGCCTCGCTTCGCCGGGATTGTGATGATTGAGTTCCTAGCCCGCTCCAGCGATTTATAGTATTTTCCCCGATTAAAATAGGACAGGTCGAGTAATCGCCAAACAATCACACAAAACAACAAAAAAACAATAGTGGTGACGGCATGGTGCCGAACATGTTGTTCCAGTGTTTTCAATTTGCCCAAATTTGTGTGTAAAAATCAGACCGCCGCAAGTACAATATTTCCCTATCCCTTCTGGAATGAAAATACCTCCCTCGCCGAATGCCATGGCGGCAAAAAATGATTCATGATTTGTTTAAATTACGAACCAATGGGAAAATTTGTTACGTCCAATTTAATTTTGGGACAAAAAGGCATTTAATCTTTTGAGAATGACTTGCTTCCCCAGGACGCGCAGTAACCCGAATAGGCCTGGCCCGACCGTACGTCCCGATACCGCCAACCTGACGCTGTGGATGTACTCTCCCGTGTTAACTCCATGGTCGGCCGCCAGTCCATGGATCAAATTTTCGACGGATGTTTCGTCAACGGTATCCAATGGTTCAAAGGCCAATTTAAATTCACGTAGCCGTGTTTGTACGTCAAACTTCGATTGCAACTTTGCCAAAGCGTCCCGGTCATGGGCAAAATTTTCGATAAAAAAATATTCGACAAAATTCGGCAACTCGGCAAAAGAACGCAACTTTTCCTGGCACAGAGCCAAGACATTTTTGAGGTAGTGTGCATCAAATTCGCCAATGGCCAAGTGGCTACTTTCCAAAACGGCCAGTGCACGACCGTAGAAGTCATCGAAGGGTAATGCTCGCAGGTATTCCGAATTGAAAAATGACATTTTTTTTTCGTCGAACCTGGCGTTATTCCTATTGACATCACCGATGTCAAATAGTCGTACAATTTCATCCAATGGCAGAATTTCCCTGTCTTCCTTGGGGGACCACCCGAGTAGGCACAGATAGTTGCGAACGGCATCGGCTATAAAATGATTTTTCTCGTAGTCTTCTACTAGGGCACCGCTATCGCGTTTACTCATTTTGCCAGAACCTTGTGATTTCAGGATCAGAGGAATATGTGCAAATAGCGGAGGCTTTACGCCGAAGGCATTGAACAATTCGATGTGTTTGCTCGTATTAGACAGGTGGTCTTCGCCGCGGATAATATGTGTAATCCGCATGGAAATGTCATCGACGACGTTGACCAAATGAAAAACCGGCTTCCCATTCGAACGAACGATGACAAAATCTTTTTCTTCTTCCCTGCTGACGTCACCGCGAATTAGGTCATGGATAACCTGTGGCCCATGGGAAACCCTAAAATATAACGCCCCATCCCGTTCGTAGGTGAAACCGCCATCCCCTAGGATTTCTATATACTTTCGATAGACATCGGATCGCTGACTTTGAAAATATGGACCGTACTCGCCTCCCACACCGGGTCCTTCATCCCAATATAAACCAAGCCAGTGCAGGCCATGGATCAGGACATCAAGAAATTCCTTCCGGTCTCGTTCATCATCCGTATCCTCAATGCGGAGTATGAATTTTCCTCCCCGATGTTTTGCGTATAGCCAGTTAAACAAAGCCGTACGGGCACTTCCAATGTGGAAAAACCCGGTTGGACTAGGAGCAAATCGTACCCTAACGTCGTTCATCTGCGAAAATTATTTTCAACTAACCCTCCTGGACCTTCATAGCACTTTTGCCTTCCCTTTTACGCATGTAATAGAGTTTTGAACGTAAGACTTTGCTCACACGATCCACCGTGATTTTCGAAATAAACGGTGAATTTAGATTAAATATGCGCTCCACACCTTCACCGTATGAAATCTTTCTGACCACAAATGTTTGGTTGATCCCCGAACCCCGGCGAGCGATCACAATGCCAGAAAATACCTGAATTCTTTCTTTGTCGCCTTCCTTTACGATTGTATGAACACTGACGGCATCCCCCACCTTGAAGACATCCCGATCCTTTTTGATCTGATTTCCAGTAACAACTTCTTCTATTTCTCGATTCATTTCAAATCCTTACTCTTTTATTAAATCTGGCCTGCGTTTTCTGGTTCGCAGCGACCGTTGACTTTGGCGCCACTTGGCAATTTCGGCGTGGTTTCCCGATAAAAGAACATCGGGAACTGACATCCCGCGAAATTCGGCAGGGCGTGTATATTGCGGAAAAGATAGCAGTCCATCGCTAAAACTATCCTGGTTCAGTGAGTCGTCACCTCCCAAAACCCCTGGTATCTGCCGAATAACGGCATCCATTAAAACCGCTGACGCTAGCGTACCATTGGTTAAAACATAGTCCCCTATGGAAATTTCTCCGTCGACCAAAAATTCCCTAACCCGCTCGTCGATGCCTTCATAGTGCCCCGACAATAATATTAAATGTTCTTCCCGGGATAGTTTTTGGGCCATGTTAGAATTAAAAATTTCCCCATCGGGGCACAAAAATATCACCCTAGAATGTTCACTCCGCAACGTTTCAACCGCTGCGAAAATTGGTTCCGGCTTCATCACCATGCCCGAACCTCCACCAAACGGACTATCATCCGCTAGGCTATGTTTATCCGTCGCCCAATTGCGCAAATTATGAAGGCAAACCATTGCCAACCCGTTTTGTATGGCACGACCTATGATGCTGCAGGATACAAACCCATTCAGCATTTCAGGAAACAATGACAAACAATCGAACCTTAGCATAGCCCACCAAATTTTATGCAGAAATTTGAACTTCCCTAGCTTTTTTTATTAGGGATTTTACCGTGTCCGTTGGTTTAGCTCCCACGCTCATCCAGTAATCCGCACGGTCCAAAACTAAAGCCAACGCCGGAGTATTACCACGGGCATTGGGATCATAATTCCCTATGGCCTCAACAAACTTTCCATCGCGACGGCTTGTGCTTTCCGCCACAACAATTTTATACACGGGGCGATTTCTATTCCCTCGCCTTTGCAATCTAATTTTCAACGCCATATATTTTCAACTACAGCAGAAACAAAAACTAATCCCATCCCTTGTCAAGAATTGTTTACAAAATGTCATCCCATTTCCCAAAACTTTTCTGGGATAATTTCTTCCGAAAGGATTTTCCATTTTTGTCTTTTGGACACCAATCCTCTATTTGCTAGCTGTCCACCCGGGGCCATCTAGTTCTCGCCGAATGGCCCGATACCGATCAAATCCTGGAGGTGGAGAACCAAATGGCCCTGGCTATCATTCTGATAGGTTTTTTAATTTCTTGCAGTTCCGGGTTCTTTTTGGTTTTATAGGACAAGCATGTTCAATTTTTTGAAAAAATTTTCCAGGTCCGCCAAGGACACGGCTAAAAAGTTTTTCCGCCTAATTATTCCCTACACCGTCGACAAAGAGTCGATAAAAAACATCGAAAACGTGCTCTATGATGCCGATTTTGGCACGGAAATCACCCCCGAAATCATCGATGAAATAAAATCTGCCCTAAGGCATGATAGGGAACTGCGAAGGGAAAATATCATCCACATCGTGTCCATGGTCTTGAAAAGAAACCTGGAAGGGTCGGAGGCATCCCTAAACATTGGCGAGCAAAGACCACAGGTTATTTGCCTGGTTGGGGCCAATGGTGTTGGGAAGACGACCACCGCCGCTAAATTGGCTCATTTTTACAAAACTGCCGGTAAAGACGTCATGCTCGGTTCCTGCGATACATTCCGTGCTGCCGCCAATGAACAGTTAAACTCCTGGGGATCAAAATTATCCGTTGAGGTTGTTTCAAGCCAACATGGAGCGGACCCTGCCGCCGTCGCTTTTGATGCCTACAAAGCGGCAATTGCCCGGGGAAAAGACATCCTAATTTTAGACACTGCTGGCAGGCTCCATGTCAAATCCAACCTGATGGCAGAATTGCAAAAAATTTTCCGAGTTTTAAAAAAATCAAATCCCGATTTGGTTCCCAACGTCTGGCTGGTCCTAGACAGTGCGATAGGGAGCAATACCATAGAATCTGCTAAAACCTTCCACGCTGAAATTGGACTTACGGGCCTAATTATGGCAAAGCTTGATGGGACCAGCGCCGGTGGCACGCTCGTCGGAGCCTATAAAAAACTTCACATCCCAATCTATTTCATCGGGACAGGCGAAACCCCCGACTCACTGGAACAGTTTTCCATCGAAAACTACATCCACAGATTATTTCCCCCCGATAATTTGCAAAAATCCCATGGCTAGGCTGCGAATGTCTGCATGCATAGGCTAACTGCCAGGGAATGTTGAGAAATTTTAAGGTTGATTTGCCAGGTCTCCACCCCATTGGCAGTGGCTTCCCTAATGGTATCAATAATTTTGGCATTCCATTTATCCCGTTCCGGTGGATCAAAGGGCACGGCATCGTACATAAAGCAAAGGGCGACAATGGACCGATGTCCTTCCTGGGCTAAATTAGCAAGCGTTTTAAAATGCCGTAATCCTCGGTCGAAGTATGATTCCGATGATGGCCGGGAGAAAGTATCTCCGGAAGATAACAGCAAATCATGGATGGGAGTTTTAAGTTCTAGGAAGGTGTACATTCCCCCATTGTCCACCATAATATCAATGCGGGAGTCTCCTACCCTAACCTCGTGGCATATGGAACATCCTTCCGTGTTGATCATGGCGGATAGGGCATTTTGGCGTAGCAGAGACTCAATCCATCCATTGATACGATTCTGATTAATACCGATCCAATCCTTTCCACGATTCAGCGAAATAGCTTCAACGGTTCCCTGGGTTCTTCGTTTTTCCACATTGGCTGCCGGCGTAAACAGGCATGGCATCCCCTGGAAATTGTCCACCTTCCCGATCTTTCCCGTCACCGGGCAATGCCATCGTTGCGACCGCCCATCAACCATTCCTTCAAAAATAAATCGATTGGGGCGACTAATAAGTTCACCGATGCTGAGATCTAGGGGAATTTCCATGGATCCCATGGTAGAAAGTTTCCCCTAACCGGCAAGATTTGAATATTCGTAAATGTAAGGCAAAAATGTGTCATAAAATTTAAAAAAATTTTTAAATCCCACTAAAATCCCACCGAATAATGGATTCGTACGCCTTTCCCGGTGGCCTTCCTAGGATTTCAATGGTTACAAAAAGATATTTGAATTTAATTTTATTGCTAAAAGCGCGAAAGTTCTCATTATGAATAGTCAGGTTATTGGATGAATCTTGAAAAATATTTCCCATCGGATGAGAATAATGAAGGTTATTCCTTTTCGTTAAATGAAAAGGACTGGCATTCCTACCTCGCCGCAATAGACATAGAAACCGGCAAGCTTTTTGAACTTTTCGTCGAATCTAGGCATATTTCCAATCACCTCGATATGATTTTCGCTGCTATGCAGTGGAAAAAGATCATCTTTTCAAGTAATAGATTGGACAACGGTAGTAGCGTTGAAATTGTAACTTTTCACAAAAATCCAGTTTATATCGCATCAAAGGCCATATTTTTCTTCATGGAAAAAATCTGGGATATCCTTGTTGCCGAGTGGAAACCCCTGGAAGTTACCGTCTGTTGGCATTTCGCAAAGATGATGAATACCATGCAGAAAGAAATGTTCGGAGGGATTGCTAGCATTGATTCCTGTGAATATGTATTGGCCGTCTGCCATTTCAAAAATGTCATGGCAGCGATAAATGATGCCATATTTTCCCTAAAAAAATTGCCACTTTTTGAGGGTAAGGTGAAGGGTTTTGTCCATGATTTTGCCGTTTCATTGTTTGACATACGCGAACTAGCATGGCAGAGCATTTCCCTATGTAATGTCGCAGAAAAACGTTGCAATGAAGGCTCCTAATTTTAGTTGCGTCCAATGACGCAGAGACGTTGCAATTGACATGTTACAGGCTGGTATAGTTGGTCTTCCAAATGTGGGGAAAAGTACGCTGTTCAATGCTTTGACACGGTCAAGGAAGGCGGAAGCACAAAACTATCCATTCTGTACCATCGATCCAAATGTGGGAATAATAGAAGTTCCCGATGGACGGTTGCAACGATTGGCGGAATTATCAAAAAGTAAAAAAATCATCCCGGCAGCCATTGAAATCGTTGATATAGCGGGCCTGGTCGCAGGAGCAAGCAAGGGAGAAGGTCTCGGGAATAAATTTTTGGCCAACATCCGTGAGGTCGACGCCCTAGTCCATGTGGTCCGTTGTTTTGAAGATTCAAATGTTTCCCATAGCACAGGGAACGTCGATCCCGTAAGGGATATGGACATTATCAATACCGAACTTCTGTTGGCGGATTTGCAGTCCATCGAGAATCAGCTTGAAAAAAACTTAAAAAAAGCGAAAGGCAATGACAAGGAAGCTAAGGAAAATGTTGAATTGCTACGCCTTCTATTGGAACATCTCAACGGGGGCAACCCCGCCATATCCCTCGCAGTCGACAGCGATACGGCGTTGCGCGTGAAAATGTTCAATTTACTAACATCCAAATCGGTGCTTTTTGTGTGCAATGTTAGTGAAAATGACCTGGTCGCAGGCGTGGAAAATAATAAATTTGTCGAAGCGGTAAACTCCTATGCTAGGCAATATGGTAACGCGTCGAGTTGCGTAATATGTGCGCAAATGGAGTCGGACATGTGTGATTTTTCTCCCGAAGAAGCGGAAAAATTTTTAGGAGAATATGGCGTTGAACACAGCGGAGTCTCCCAGCTAATACGCAATGTTTATTCCCTATTGGACCTCGCTTCTTTTTTTACGACCGGCGTGGATGAGACCCGGGCATGGACATTTCGAAAGGGGTTGAAAGCGCCCCAGTGTGCTGGAATCATACACGGAGATTTCGAAGCTGGCTTCATAAAAGCTGAAGTAATTGACTATGATGAGTTTGTCTCCCACCACGGATGGGCGGGCGCACGGGATGCTGGGAAAATTCGCCTGGAAGGGAAGGAATACCTATTCCAAGATGGAGACATCACCGTTTTTCGATTCAATAGATAAATTATATTTTTAGAATTTTTACGAAAAAGAGTGACAAGAGTAAAAATCCAGGATATACCCATCGCCATGAGAGAAATAACAACGAATGATGTGGCGAACTCTGTAAAAAATGGGGATTGCATCGCCTTCGGTGGGTTTACGCCTGCCGGTACCCCCAAGCTTAGTGCTTCCGCCATCGCTAGGAAAGCAGAAGAAGAACATGCTGCCGGCAGACCATTCAAGATCCATGTTTTGACCGGAGCATCAACGGGGGACTCCGTCGACGGAGTCTTGGCACGGGCGGATGCGATAATTTCTAGGGTCCCATACCAATCGGATTCCAATATTCGCAATCTAATAAATGGAGGCAATGTACACTATTGCGACATACACATTTCCCACTATGCCCAGCAGGTAAAACAGAAAATGTTTGGTGAAATAGACTTAGCCATCGTGGAAGCGGCTGACATTTCCGATTCCGGGGAAATTCTTTTTACTACTGCCCTGGGAGTGGCCCCGACCTTTTGTCGCCATGCAAAAAAAATAGTGGTCGAATTGAACGAATATCATCCGAAAAAAATCCGTGGGTTACATGATATTTACGAGACAGAATTGGCTCCCCACACCAGACCAATTCCATTGGTAACCATTCGAGACAGAATCGGCACGGAAACGATAAAAATCGATCCGGCCAAGATTATCGGCATCGTCCGAACCAACATTCCCGACCAGGTAAAGGCGTTTTCAAGTTCAGATAGGGACACCGACCGCATTGGGGAGCATATTGCGAAATTTCTATCCAATGAAATTCGTAGCGGCCGCATTCTTCCGCCATTTCCAATCCAGTCAGGGGTAGGCAATGTGGCAAATTCCGTATTAAAGGCAATATCGGCAGAGACATCGATTACACCCTACACGATGTATTCCGAAGTCCTGCAAGATTCCATCCTAGAAGCCATAAAGTCTGGCAGCCTATTGTTTGCAAGCGGGGCAGCTTTAACCATGACTCCGGAATGCCTCGGTGAAATCTACGACAACTATGACTTTTTTAAGACACATTTAATTTTGAGGACCCAGGAAATATCCAATCATCCAGAAATCATTCTACGCCTTGGACTTGTCTCAATAAATACAGCCCTAGAAGTTGACATTTGCGGCAATGTCAACAGTACCCATGTTTTGGGAAGCAACGTGGTAAATGGAGTGGGAGGGTCTGCCGACTTCGCCAGGAATTCGCAAATTTCCATCTTTGCATGTAAATCCACGGCAAAGGATGGCAAAATTAGTGCCATTGTGCCTTTTTGTAGCCATGTGGACCACTCGGAACATTCCGTAAAAATTTTGGTAACCGAATACGGCATAGCGGATCTGCGGGGAAAAGACCCTCGCCGGCGAGCCCAAGAAATTATCAACAATTGCGTCCACCCAGATTACAAAGACTTGCTCGGAAAATACCTATCCATGGCCAGTGGGGGACACATTCCATTTTCTCCGGCGAACGCTTTCAAAATGTACGAAGCCTTTGCCTCCGAAGGGGACATGCGCAAAACGAATTGGAACATGTAGGTTAGGGCCCCAAAAAAGCATTGGGCAAACCTTCTTCTTTGCCACCTGTCCTTGTTCTTTTTTTACCAAATTTATGAGTCCTGAATCTGGGGGTCCAGGAGGCTTATTAATCCCTTTACGTTGGGTGGTTTTTCCCCGAGCAGTTTCAAGGATTTCGCTTTGACGTCTGCGGGATTGTTTATACCCTTCAGCTTGGAGTTTTGTAATTTGTCATATTGGATCAACTGTCTTAAACAGTCCACGCCGCCCTTTTCAATTTTGGCCAATTCTAGAACAAGCTCTTTGGCCTCTACGGTTTCTAAAACTGGAAGGTTGTCCAGTTTGTTACACTCAAGCAATCGCATCAAACAGTATCCACCATATTCTCCAGCCTTTGCCAAGTCTAGGACAATCTCTTTAGCCTCGTTGGCATCTAGGTCTAGGCAGGCCAGTTTGTTATGATCGAGCAA
>JAIRMM010000007.1 GCA_031258695.1 Puniceicoccales bacterium | reverse complement strand
TCGAAATTTACTTCCCGCTAAGGCTTGTCTTTTCTGGGAAGAGGTATATATCGAGAATTCATACTATGAAAATTGGAAGATTACTATCCCCCCGGGGACGAATTGGCCGTTTAGGTTATTTGGGACTAAAACTCCTGGTGGTGGTGACTTTAGAATTGGGATTTGCGGTGATATCGCTATTGGCCTCGGTTGTGAAACTGGATTGGGCCTCTGCTCATTTCCGGTATGTAGTAGAACTGGTTTGCCTGGCAGTCGCATTCGCGTTTTTTTGTGTCTACCTGGAATTTACACTTCTAGTAAAACGGTTACACGACATAAATATGTCCGGTTGGTATTGTCTCTTGATCTACCCCGGCGGCATATATCTTGAGATGCTCAATGGACATGCGTGGACGTGTTCGCTGTCGGTTGTGTGGAAGGATGTATTGATGATATTTGCCGTCATTACCACGTTGGTGTTCTCTATCGTGCTCATCTTCAGGCCGGGAACCAAGGGGCCGAACAGATTTGGGGAGCGGGCAAGCCACCCTTCGTAAGTTATTTCGCAAACCCATTTAGGGGAAGAGCTGCCCTTCGTTGCCAATAATTTTTATTTTTTTAGTAGTCTAGGGTTAGGACTCATGGGAGGCTTTTGATCTTTCTATTTTCTAGAAAGCATATTCAACGCCACAGGCGGGGCCGTGGGCTGAAAGGTCTTTGTTGAATCTTGCGGAATAGGAACCGGCAATGTCCCAGTGATTATTCAACTTCTGGGAAGCTCTGAATGCTAGGACGGCGGCATTTTTGCTGGGGCTTGGGACTTTTGGACGTAGTATAACCTGTCGGCGGCAAAGGAAGTAATGGTGATAAAATCGAGGTTTGGAAATGCTCAAATGGATAGTATAGTTACCACACTACCCATGGACTACATAGCATTTCACGGCTAGGCCCTTTATGATGGACTTTTGGTCCTGGTAATACTGTGTGATTTCATCAAAAGCTGCCGTAAACAACGTTTGAAAATCTAGCAGGTTGGACAGTCTGTATTTCAAGACCAGCGGAATTAGCTTGGAAAGATACCACGTGTTTTGGGAAAAAACATTAAATGTAGTTTTGGGAGAACTTTCCATGTGGAAAAATTTTGAAGCGTGGATAAAATCGTTCTTGGAAAAGTTGTGGCCAAAAACCTTTAGATGCCCCGAATCCATCAGCGTTCGAAGCTGTATCAATGTCCGGTTCCTCGATTGCAAGGCGGAAAGTAGTGCCCTGGCATCGGTGCCATGGAAAAAGTATCTGTCTATGGATTTGAACGTCTCATCCAGGTCACTCTCAAAAAACTTCTCGATTGGTTCGAAGAAATTTCCAGTGTCATAGTCATCGGTCAGTGCCAAAACATCGTCCCGTGCTATGGCATTCTTTCGACCAAGGGCATAGGCTGATAATTTGTTGATCTCCTGCTCCCACAACCTTGCATTATTTCCACACTTCGACTGCAACAGCTGAATAGCATCAGGATCCATGGTCATTCCGTTGTCATTGGCGAATTGTTCAATGGCATTTGGTCCGGCATCGGAGCCGATGTCAATGCTTTCAACGGCAGCCGATTGGGTCAGATCCTTAAAAATCTTCGTTCGCCTATCCACCTTGGCCGTGGAAATTATCACCTTTTTATCATGGGCAGATTTTATACTTTCAAAAAGGGAAAGAACGAGGTCTTTTTGGTCAGTTGGCAGGGAAGGTTCTCCCAGGAAATAGGCACTGCGCAGCCATACCGTTTGGCTCTCGGGGAATAGTGACAGGGTATCTAGAAAAGAAATAGCATTGCCTAGGCCGCTGGAGAGGTCATTGGCTTCATCGAATGTAAAAATTTCACCCTGGCCATCGCCTAGGGAGTTAAATATAACACGAGCGCGACGATCTACTAGGAAATCGTCGCCACCATAAACAAAAGTCACGCTTTTGTTGTTGTCTTGCATTATTTACTGATTTCACGCAGCTCTGCCGGCGTAATGTCATTCATCTTTTTCGTAATGAATGCTTTTATTTTGGCATTTGCTCCGTTAATTGCTTTTTCCACGACATTGGCTGGTGTTCCAGCTGCAAACTTCAAGTTTTTGATCAAGCCATCTCCTTGAACTTCTACGTGTACGCCACCTTCGTCATATTTTTCAGTATATGAGCCCAACTCTTTTTGCATGGCTTCCATGCCATCCTTCATTTGGGTCATGCTTTTCAGCAATTTTTCCATGTCTTCCATCTTTATCCTTTCGTTATTTTTTTTGTTATTTTTCCATGTGGTGGAGTAACAATTCCACCGGAAATTATAAATTTCATCCCATCGGTCACAGACATTTCAAGTTCGGTGACATTTCTTTTTGGAATGATCAGCAAAAAACCACTGGTGGGGTTGGGCGTTGTCGGAACAAACACATTAAGGACTGGTTCTCCTATTTTATCCGATACTTCCCCTTCAAATTTACTGGACAAAAATCCCACGGCATAACTTCCCTCCTTGGGGTATTCGACGAGCACAGTCTTACTGAAAGCCGCATCGCGGTTTGCCCCAAATGTGCTGATTACCTGTTTGACCGTTTTATAGATCGCGTTAACAAAGGGGACATGATTTATGAGTTTTTCCGTTAAACCTATGACCAATTTTCCAAGAAATAATTTCGACAGAAACCCAACAATCACGATGATGATAGTTACTAGACAAATGGAAACAGCATTTGTTATGAAATACATGGCGGATGTGTTGCGAATACTAGCATCCATCCAACAAAACAATATCCTGCTAGCTGGAGCTCCGACATAGCGCAACATCAAATCTATAAAAAATAGCGTTACCCCAATGGGAAGAATCAGGACAAGGCCCGTAATAAAAGATTTTCTAAACGAAACTAACATTAAAATATGAAACACTACGATACAAATGCTACGGAGATTGGCAACTGTAAAAAAAGAAGTTTTATAAAATTATTTCAGGGACAACCGGTGATAGGCTATGCCCGAAGCTTTTGTCTCCCAGAAGTAACGGGCTGCTATCCAAAAGAGTAATGGTTCCTTTTTCTTCAACCGGAGAAATTTTTACCCCCTGAGACCTTGGTGGGGCCACGAGGAAACTTCCCGTTTTGTCGCCGAAGAAATGGTTATTCTTTCAAGTTAACGCTTGCTGGAAACATGGGAATTTTTACCTTGGAATGGAAATGGACTTAAAAAAGTTTTTGGCCGACTATGTTACCTGTCAAAGTGTGTCATCGGACCTCACATCGGAGAGTGGTATGGCGAATGCCCGTGAATATTTGATAGGATTTTTCAATGGTTTGGCAATCGAAGCTCGGGAAGTAAAATTTGGAAAACATGCCGCCATTTTTGCCAAAACAGCCCAAAAACCTAACAAACCAACCATTTTAGTCTACGGGCACTATGATGTTCAACCGGCAGACGAGGGGGAACTATGGACGAGTGATCCCTTTGTTTTAACCGAGAGAGATGGCCGTTGGTATGCTAGGGGAGCGTCGGATAATAAGGGTTGCCATTCCGCAGTTCTGATGGCGATCCACGATTTGATGACTAGACAAGAATTGCCGGTTAACCTAAAGTTCATCCTGGAAGGGGAAGAGGAAATTGGTAGCCGTAGCATGCCACAACTTCTACGCAACATGCAGGATGAATTGACCGCCGATTTTGCCCTCGTCGTAGATACTTGTTCCTTGGACAAGGAAAATATCGTCATCACAACGGGGTTGCGTGGAATAGTTGGATGTGAGGTAAAACTAAAGGGTCAGGACCATGATTTGCATTCCGGATACGGCGGATGCCTATTAAATCCCATAGGGGCACTCGTTGACCTTTGTTCAGCCCTGCATACCCGGGAAGGGCTTGTCAACGTTCCCGGCTTTTACGATGAGGTTGCCCCTCCACACAGTTGGGAGCGGGAACAAATGAAACGCCTATCGAATCTGGATGATGATCTTAAAAAAAACCTTGGCATAAAATATTTCAAACTTCCCAACGGTGATTTTTCTGCCGCCGAGACCATGCGATTTCTGCCAACACTGGAATTCAATGGCATTGGGGGAGGATTTCAGGGAACGGGTATAAAAACGATAATTCCAAGCTGTGCTTCCGTCAAAATATCCTGCCGCTTGGTTCCCGATCAGAATGCCGAAAAGATCAAAAATTTATTGGCCGAAAAGATTAGAAATCTTTGTCCTAGAGAAATGTCATTGGAAATAAAATTTGAACAGACCTCGAATCCATATTTATTCGATGTGCGCAGCGGCAAAAATGAAACACTTTCCAGGGCGATAAAAATTACCGAAAAAGGTATTCGATCTACATTTGGCAATCCTCCGCTCTATTTGCGGGAAGGCGGGAGCATAGGATTGGTTTCCATGCTAAAGGAAATATTAGGCATGGATTCCCTACTCATTGGATTATCTACGGCCAAAGATAATATCCATGCCCCCGATGAAAGTGTGGAAATTGCAATGTTGGAAAGAGGAAGGAAATTTTTTAGGGAATTTTTTTCCGGATTTTAAAGGTGAAAGGTATGCGAACCATTACCCATTTTCACAGGCTGAGGAACAATCGCATAAAAATGTTTTATATGGTGGCAACGCTAGTATTTGCCTACCTGACCTATGGGCTTTTCCATCGTCAAATTATTCAACATAGATATTTCCAACAGAAGGAAAGTCGTCAAAATTCACGGCAAATCGTTATGCCCGGCATGCGGGGGAATATTTACGATAGGAACGGCATATTGTTGGCGGG
>JAIRMM010000013.1 GCA_031258695.1 Puniceicoccales bacterium | reverse complement strand
CGATATTTCCAAAAATTTTCGCTGGCACGTTCGAAAAACTGGCGTCCGATCCCGGTTTGATCGATGCATACCCTCTTCAAATTTTTTATTTCAAAAAACTTTTGTAGTTTTTTTTCCTGTTCGGCGAAGGGAGCATTTTGCATGGTCAAAACTTTTCTTGTGCATAGGATATCACCTTGTTTTTCGAGCAACCAAAATACCGTCAAATCGTGGCTACGGGCAACATCGATTCCAAGGAAGCAGTCGTCGGTCCCCCTGGAAAAATCGTGCAATTCCCAAGAATTTTGTTCATTGGCCTGATATTCGCAGGCGGCCACCATGTCACTCCCTATGAATGCAGAACGGTCGTCGGCCGGAACGCACATGTATTCCTGTAAAAACGATTCGTCGTCGGGACAGGAATTCCTCACGGCGTCGAAATATTCCGAATCCGACATTTGGACCCGTTCGTCGGATGCGGGCAGTCGCGTCTTCAACTTGTCCAGGAAACCATGTTCGAGCGCGTCCTGCAATGTTACGCGGTGGTAGGAAAAGTTTTTCCGATTTTCTCCCTCCCGTATTTCACAAATCAATTTATTGAAAAAATTGTTCGATCCCCGATGGGTCGATAGGATTTCCAATTGTCCACCCCAGGTGATCCCCGGCATGGCGATTGTGTACAAATTTTTCTGGTCGCCGTGCAATGCGAATTCATCCAGCACCCGCGAACCTCTTTTCCCAGCCTGGGCATTAATATTTGATGACAACGAATTGATGGATGTGCCATTGGAAAATCCTAGGGACGCCGAAGAACCAGTTCTATCTTCCGTAACCTGCCCATGGCCGAAAAAATCGCAGGCTGGCGACAGAATTTTAGCAAACTTTTTGCAATCGTCTATGAACAGTTTCGCCTGCAGCTCATCCCGGGATGTTACCCAGGAATCATAATTGTTCCGCCTGGAAACGTGCCGTCTAACGGTACCATATGCCGTTGCCAACGTCATCCCAATTTGGCGTGATTTTTCCAAAATTTTCAGCCGTGAATTGTCTAGAATCCAATCGGTCTGGTATGGTAGAAAAAAGCTCTGTGCCGTCGCTTTCATAGTAGTTGCAATTGTTCCTCCACGGTTTTAACAATGTCGTCCGGTAGTCTGCCCCTTTGCAGATTTTCCCGCATGGCTTGTAGTTTCTGCCTTTCTCCGTTGAGATCGGCGGATTTCAGCCGTGCAATTTTCTTAAATTCGATGTCTTGAATTTTTTGGTGGCTGGCCGACAATTTTTGTATGACGCAGGAAATATCCTTGAGCTCTCCAACGGAACCCTCATTGCTCCCGCAAATGGAGTCGAATAACATTTCCCAGGCACGGGAAAGTGATGCCATTGCAGTTTCCGTAGGCAATTCAAAGTCGGAAAGGATTTCCGATGCACACGCCTTGGCAAATTTTATCTGGGCAAGATGATTTTTAAAACTGTCACTTTGGCCACACATTACTCATCCGCGTCAAAATTTCTAAATGGACCATTATCTACTAGCCCATACCTATCACCGAATCCACATTCGCTGATTTTCACAATATTTCCAGAATCCACCAAACTAGATATGTTGGCGATGACGTGTTCCTTCGGACAATTTTTGCAGGAATAAGAGATTCCGTGGAAAATTATGTCAAAGGGTAAACTGGCGGGGGATGCTGCGACCAGTTGCAACACTATCAAATTTCGAATATTTGAATGGTATAGGTCCGATTCGCTGCCTCCGCCGACCATCTCAAAATTATGGAACCCTTCCGTTTCCAATAGGTACTCGTTTGTCTTCGCCATACAATCTATGGACACAAGTATATTCCATATTCTAAAATTGAGAAACGGTAGGTTGTTTAGGTTTGTTACAAAGATTTATTTTGATCCATTGTAATATTTTTACCAAAAATATGGGTGGCCGATCGGCGGATTGAAATTCTGCAAATATCAAATTTTGACATTTTTAAGGAAAGTTTTTATGTAATTCCAATGACAGTTCATCCCATATATCGCATTGTCATATTCATTGCTAAAATGATGTTCAACGAATTGTTTGACGGAGACATCTACGGATATGAAAATATCCCCAGATTTGGTCCATGTCTATTGGCATGCAATCACTTGAGCTATTTTGATCCACCATTTATTGGTAGTGCGGTGCCCGGCCGGGAAGTTTTTTCATTGGCTCGCAGTTCACTGTTTAGCACAAAATTTCGCCATTGGTTGTTCAGCAACATGAATTGCATACCGCTCGACAGGAAGAGTGGAGATGTTATGGCCATAAAGACCGCCCTGCACCTACTAAAAAATGGAAAATGTGTGATGATTTATCCGGAAGGGACTCGATCGGCGGACGGTTCCATTGGTGAACCGCTGGCAGGGATAGGAATGCTGGCGTGCAAGACGGAAGTTCCCGTCATTCAGTGTAGAATTTTCGGCACCTTCGAAATCATGAACCGCAATGCCAGGTTTTTTGATTGGAATCAAAAGGCTACCATAGTATTTGGGCAGCCCATTTTACCCAAGGACTACATCGTAGCACCCGATTCCCGCGAGAAATACAAACTGACGGCTACGTACATAATGAATATTGTTCAAAATTTACAAATTCCAGAGATAGACATTTCCTAGCAAACCTTCCTTCTAGAAAATTTATGGCAAATATTTGAGCATTTTGAGGAAAATTTCTCGGCTTATCCAGGCATCCGTTGCGGCGTATAAAATTTGTTGTGGGGTTAAAACTTCCTGTGTCCAATCGGTCAATTGCGACTTTTTCGAAATCCTAATGCGGAGGAAAATGGCGGCCAAATTTCTTAGCCCCGTATGGATTATTTTAAGCTGCTTACTAAACATACCAAGGTCATAGAAACCCCGGGCATTGAATTTTTCTATTTTAAAGAGATTTTTTACGTCATGGTCGATGGACGCTCCAACCTTGAAGATATCTTCATTTTCCAAGACGGGTTTCAGGGGTGCAAGGCCTCCAATTTTTTCCAATTTAAATAGATAAACCTTCGCCGATGTGGCAATTTGTATCAGGGAAGGAGCATAGGACTCGCCCTTTGAAAATGCCGGTTTGCTTTCGATGTCAAATCCCAAAAATTTCTCGGATAGTATCTCTCCGATTGCCAATTTAGCCGCGTCGGCATCCTCTATGAGGACAATTTCTCCACCAAAAACTTTCAACGGCATCCGGGAGATTTGTTTTGGCGTTATGCGCTTTTGCAAAACCATTCTTTTAAAATATTTTAAAATTTGACCCATTAAACTTCGATGAATTTCATACATATGCTATCGCCTGGAGGAAGATGACACAAAATAATCCTTTTGTCAATAGCTAAAGGCTGAAGCTTTTGTTGTTATTTTTTTTATACTCAACCATCGGTGTAAATATTTAGCCAAGTGAAACTATCGCAATATAATTTTTTCATCTATGGGAATCTGCTTTTTGAACCACGTTTTTTGCTTTTTGACTAATTTTAGAGTATTTTGAGAAATTTCATCGACCAAGGCATCTTCGGTCGTGCTACCTCTGATCCAGTTTATTGTTTCGCGATATCCTATTGCATTTTTTACACTATCACCCAGCTGGTCGTAGCTGGACAGTAAAAATTTTACCTCATCGATTAGTCCTCCGCGTAGCATTTTTTTTGTCCGTTCCCATATGCGCAGTTTTAGATCTTCTCTATCCCTTTCCAACAGGATCGTATGTTTTTGATATTGTTTGAATGGGGAAACCAGGGATGCGAAATTACTTTGTACCTCGCCGAATGTCCTGCCATACGCTAGACATCTTTTTAGGGCTGCCATTACCCGCCTTGGATTTTTCATATCAATGGGCGGACATAGTCCACCGTTAGCTGAAATCAGCATTGGGACTACCCCGTCAAGGCCAGACTTAGCGTGGACAGAGTCGACCAAATCGCTGACATTTCGTGGAATTTTTATGCCATCGACGACGGGGTGATAGAATGATTTTAGGTAAAATCCAGAACCTCCCACCACCACCACATTTTTTCCAGAAGAAACTATGGAATCAATTGCCCTTTGGGCTGCTTCGATGAACATTGAAACATCAAATTTCTCAGATGGTTCCACCAAATCCATGCAATGATGTCCAATTCCTTTCCTATCCGCCGGCTTTGGTTTCGCTGTCCCAATATCCACATGTTTGTATACCAGCAGGGAATCACATGATACAATTTCCGCATTATTTTCTATGGCAAAGTCTATCGCATAATCCGTCTTGCCAACGGCTGTGCATCCGGTGATGACATATAATTTACCATCCATATCAAAAGTCCAACAATCTTAGATGCCAATCGAACTGGACGTGATCTTCTCGTTTTACATGTGTCCGTATGGTGATTCCTAGGTTGACTAACCACGAATTCCACAGCGTACTGGACAAGCTAAATCTTTGCTGTGAAAATTTATGAATCCTCGCATTGTATCGGGATTCAATCGTAATAGATGTTTGGGATGACAGATTGAAAGTAAAAAATAATCCATACTGTTCGGTCGATCTTTGAGGGTTAGATCCATCAAATTTCAAATAGTTGGTGGAAAATGCTAGTTTCCAAAAATCGGCATCTTTTATGACGGTTATGGTCTTCAGTTCGTGCAAATGTAATTTTGTTGGATCAACCCTAGTGTAAATGTCGAAATTAAACCATGATGCCGGATATATTCCAACCGCCAGATGGGTATCGGGGAATTTTTTTTGGTAAGCCTGTCTAAAGTTGTCGTAATTTCTGGCAAAGAGTATGTCCTGGAACACATCCATTCGCATCAACTGTTTGGGGACGCAGGATCCCGATTGGGTATATAGGCTATTTTTTATGCCCAATCGTAGCATGTTTTGCCGCCCTATGTCATCCACATTGCGCATATCATCCAAATCTATGGGAGGAATTTCCGTACTAAAACATTCTCCATGGAATTTTGGAATCCTGGTGCTCCCATTGCCCGATGGAATCACCCGGTATTGTATGGTCGGGGTGATGACATGTTTTAGTCCATTTATGCCGAAAGTTTCGTTGGCATAGTCGGATTGGCCGGTGATTTTCATGTTAATGTCAAACCCACCTTGCAGGATGCCCTTCCCGTATGTTTTGCCATCGATATTGCGGTCGTATATCAGCGCTCGCATGCCAAAAATCGGTTTTATTGTGAGAAAATTTTTATATTCCAACGGCAGAGATATTCCATGGTAAATATCCGCACGGGAAATACCCGTAATGCCGTACAAATCCTTACGGCGGTTGTGCAACCTAACGGCACCCAGGTGGGCGTTGTGTATTAGCTTTGTGTCAAGCAATTTGGTTGGCAAATAGGCAATGTGCAATTCCGGAATTTGCTGCGTGGTATTATAAAAAGTATTTGGCTCAAACTGTCCGAAGGCTGAGGCGATATAATTTTGTCCTCGATAGGATATTTCGACAAATGATTCCGGTTGCTGATTACGGTCATACCAAGCTTTCCTAAAATCCCGTTCGGCTTCGGAATCGCTCAATACCGTGGTTTTTGCGATTATATCAATTTGATCATCGTAGTGCTGCCTATGGGCAAACTCCAAAAAATATCTATTGGGAGGAATGGGTTTATTTTTTATGTCAAAGCCTTTCCGTTCCTCATTTGCCCTGTCTTGGATAAACCCGAATTGGATTTCGGAAGATATTTGATTTTTCTCCGACCTACCGTCGATTTTCAATGCAGGACCGAACAATATTCCTCGTTTTGCATAGAAATCCAAAAGCCCACCCAGCTTCAATCCTTTGGTTACTCCAAAATAAAAATTGTTTTGCAGATATGCCCCATTGGTACGATTCAGTCCATAATTTTGTTCCAGGTAAAACGGATGCGACGAAAGGTCTATTTCTGCACTGGGCAGGTACAATATGGTAGTTGATCCAATTTTAAACCTTGTACCCTTTGCCCTGATGGATTCTTCATTTGTTATTTCGAAACTTTTTACAAATACCGATGGAATAAATGTCCGATCTGCGGGGCCATGAAATATTTCCGTATTGGTGCCGGTTTGCACATCATTGACCGTATCTAAATCGATATTTTCGATGTGGAAATAGTAGTTGTGAACCTTTACTTTACTGTCATAGGCATGTATTAAATCCGAATTCATATCGTAGAAAATACGGTCTGCTACGATGTAAACTTTTCCGTTATCAATTTTTACATTCCCCGTGGCAATTGCCGTCGCCTGTTCCTTCTGGAACGTTATTTCATCGGCCTGGATGATAAAATTCCCCACCTCAATTTTCGCATTCCCCCCGACAACAAGCTCCCCCCTATCGGCAATGTATTCCACCGGCTTATCCGAACTTACTTCAACCCCGCCGTAGATAATACTGGAAATAATTAGCAATGGGATCGTTAGAAATTTTTTCGACACATTGCCCAATAACATGCATAATCTTTAGCCCCATGGAAATAAAAATCTTTTCCCTTGACCATCGGTTGCATTAAAAATCAGGCCGTGCCTATTCATGGCAGCTCCGAAAGCAACTAGGTAGCAACCCGGCGGAGGGCTTTTGACATTTCAAAGGCGGTGATTTTTGCACCATGCCTATTATTTGTCCCTGAACAGGGTTTGTAAAGCCTGGGATCCCTTATCTCCGACTTTAGATGCGACATCGAGAACAACCGACATCTGCATTACTTCATATTGTATGCGCATCAAATCTTGCTGCGATAGATCCGGTTTTTGAGCCAGTTCCGCCGCCACGTTTGCCATGTGGTCCAGTTGCTGCTTAACCGAAGACATAAAGTCGGAAAGCCGATTCTGATATTCTGTCCCGGAAGATTGGATTACTTTCTCTTCCAACCTATGCATGACGTTTGGCATTGACTGCCCAGTATCCCTAATGGAATTGGCAAGGTCGGGACTGATATTATTTAGAGTATTTGCAGCTTGATCCAGACGGTTGGCTACGGAATCAATGTTTACGTTAGCACCATTCAACGCAGCATTAAATTTTGACACATCGCCTTGGTTGGCACCTAGGGACAGTGAATCGGATATTTGCTGAGGATCCATCTGATCCTCCGCCATAATTCTTTCCACCTGTGCCCGTAATTTTTCATCGACTATAGTTACTTGCTCCATGAATTTAAACCTTAACTTTTTATAAAAAAAGTCAAGGTTTTTTACAATCAAAAATGAGACTTTGTCCTGAAACTAGGGGTGCCAAATTGGGTCAAAACGTGTTTCGTAAGCAGTTTGCGGGGGATAGAATAGTTTTTGAAAATTTTCACATTATTCATGGTCAGTAACAAAATTTTCAAATCCCGGGCCCTCCGATTGCAATTCATTGTCAAAAAAACCATGTAGCTGGCGAATTCTTGTCGGGTGTCGCATTTTCCTCAAAGCTTTTGCTTCTATCTGGCGAATTCTTTCACGGGTAACATTAAACACTTGCCCTACCTCTTCCAAGGTCCTGCTATACCCATCCCTCAATCCGAAACGTAGCATCAAAACCTCCCGTTCCCGTTGGGTTAAACTATCCAAGACACTGCCTATTTTCTCACGGAGCAAGCTGAAGGCCGTCATATCATACGGATTTTCAGCATTTTTGTCTTCGATAAAATCTCCGAAACTGGAATCTTCTCCATCGCCAACGGGATTTTGTAGGGAAATCGGTTGCTGAGCCATCTTCATTATGGCTTGCACTCGATCGATGGGCATTTTGATTTCTTTTGCCACGTCTTCTGCTGTTGGAGAATGGCCCAGTTCCTGGGTCAATTGTTTCTGCACCTGCATGACCCGATTCAATGAGTCTATCATGTGCACGGGAATGCGAATGGTTCTAGCCTGATCTGCGATTGAACGCGTGATGGCCTGGCGTATCCACCAGGTGGCATAGGTTGAAAATTTATACCCCCGGCGATATTCAAATTTCTCAACGGCCTTCATAAGTCCCATATTGCCTTCCTGGATGGAATCCAGAAAGGATAGTCCGCGATTGGTATATTTCTTAGCTATGCTAATGACAAGGCGTAGATTGGCTTCCACCATTGCCCGTTTTGCCTTATAGGCTTCGCCCATGTGAAACTTGAACTCTTTTACAATCTCAACCAGACGCCTGGGGTCGACTTCATGCTTTATCTCAAACTTTTTTAAGGCCTTATTGATTCTATCAATTGTTTCTACCTGCGACTTATCCCCGTTTGCTAGGGCCTTATTGGCCCGTTCCAGATCAGCATATAGTTGGTTGATTTGGCGAACATCTGGACGCAGTTTTACCAGCGGTTCTTCGAAAATTTTCATTTTGAAACAAAAACGTTTCAAGACGGTTTTTAGTTGCGTTTGAAATTGTTTCAGCCGTGCCTCGATGGGTTTGATTTTTCCTTCATCCGCCGTTTCCTTGGCTTCCTGATATGCTTTCCAAGATTCTTTTACCTTTACAAATAACATTTTGCTATCCTGCACGGCACGGGCCAGCATTGAGTAATAGGCTTCCCGACTCTCTATTTTTTTATCGAGGACTATGCGATCAAATCGTTCCTCCCGGCAGAGTAATTTTTCTGCCAAATCAATTTGAAAATCCGCCGTTAGATGAACGGAAAACAATTCATCCTGTGCACGCAATTCTTCCCTCTCAATGGTTTTGGAAATAGCCACCTCTTCGGTACGCGTGAGCAATGGGACTTGCCCCATCTGGCGGAGATACATGCGGACAGGATCCTCAATATTCTCCCCGGATGGCGAAACAGGTTCTGCCATTTCTTCTTCGACTTTATTCCGATACTGTTCGGCCTCTTCAGCATCCAAAATCTCAATGTTGAGATTTTCTAAAATATTGATGATGTTTTCAGCTTCTTTTGGATTAGCTAGAGCTCCTGGCAGTGCTTCATTGATATCTTGCAAAGACACATACCCTCTTTGCCGTGCCAATCGTATGAGGGATTGTATTCTTGCATTGGCATCCGCTGCCGGCCCGACTTCAGGATTGTTTTTCTCGTGTTTTGTCATTATTTTCTACAATTAAACAATTTGCGGTGGGTGCTTTAACATTTTACGCAAATTTAGTCTGCATTCCTGTAAGGTTCTTATACTATCACTTTCGTCAAGAGAAATTTTCCGAAAACTGTCATTAACTTTATCAATTTCTTTCCCGATGAAATTTGAATGGAGTTTGCGCAGACATAAGTTTGCAATGGCCAAGTGGTCACACTCTTCGTCGAAATCAGCCAACGAAAAATATATCAAATTCTTTTCATCATCCGAAAATAGTGGTGACCCTTCCAATTTAGCAATCCCCTCCCACATATACTCTTTAATTTCATTTAGGACTTTTAGCAATACTTTTCCTTCATGGGACGTTAAATTTTGCAAAAAAGGTTGTTCATAGAAATCCAATACTCGTTTCGCTATTCCATCATTTGACAAAATTATTGCCAACAATTGGCTTTCGGCGGTGGATAATTTCTTATGTGGCATTTCCGCTGTCCTATCTACGACAACCTTCGAGTCCTTGGCAAAGGGCTTTTTCTGCAAAAATGACTTAAAATCTTGAGAAATCGCATGCCTATCAAGGTTTGCTGCCATCGATAGCTCGTCCAGGTACGATTTTTGAACGATGGAAGATTCGGCAACGGAAATTATTTCATAGATCCTTCTAAGCACTTCCACTTTTTCCTGTGCCGTGATATTTTTTTTGACCAACCATCGGTTTGCCAAGAATTCTATCCCCGTTATGCCAGACCGCTGTAACCTTTGGAACCTATTTTCAAAATCCTCACAAAAATAACTGTCCGGGTCCTGCCCTTCCGGTAGGATGAAAAATTTCACATCCAGTCCAGCTGCCATTGCCATTGCCAACAAACGTTCCGCTGCCTTTAACCCCGCATTATCACCATCGAGCATACAATTCAAGTGTACGCTATGCCGCCGCAGGGTGATCAATTGAGCATCCGTAACAGCCGTACCCTGGGGAGCAATGGCGGTATCGATGCCATTGTCCCAGCAACGTATGGCATCGAATTGTCCTTCGACCATCCAAAAGGTGCCGTTTGGTTCTAGGTACTGCCGTGCCCTGTCGAGGCCAAACAGTATGCTTCCCTTTTGGAAAATTTCCGTTGCCGGAGAGTTTATATACTTAGCGTCGGAAAAATTATTTTGCTGTCCCATAGCATCTACAAATCTCGCCGAAAACCCAATAATTTTCCCTTGGATATTTCGGATGGGGATTGTTAGTCGTGAATTAAATCGCCCCATAAACCTACGGGGGTCGGTTTCATTTTCCCTAGCATAGAAAATTCCACTGGCTTTTATGGCATCCAAAGAGTAGCCAGCCTGGAGTATTTTTTCTATCAGTGCCCTATCGTCATTCCCTGCGAAACCTATGCCGTTTTCCCTCGCCACGTCCAGGGAGAATTTCCTGTTTTCTACCCAGTACCGTCGAATTTTTTCTCCCCAAGCATTATTGGCATGGAAATTTTTCACAAAAAAATCGCATACCAATCCATGCAATTCGAACAGCGTTTTTTTCGCATATGGCTTTGTTTCAAAAGTTGCCGATTTTTCAAATTCTAGGGGAATATTAAACCGTTCGGCTATCATTTCAACGGCATCGGTAAATGGTACGTTCTCCTTTAGCTGTACGAATCGAAAAATATCACCCGCATTTCCAGAACTAAAACATCGGAACATCTTTTTGGCTGGCATGACGAAAAATGATGGTGTTTTTTCCTGATTAAAAGGGCTCAATCCACGCCAGTTAACGCCGCATCGTTTCAGCGTAACGTATGGCGACACAACATCATAAATATCGACGAAATTTTTTATCTTATCTAGGCAATCGCGCGTTATCATTCCCCGGAGAGTAAATGTTCCATACCTTTAAAAAAATTCCCGGGGAAGGATAAAAATACCCTTCTCCCTTGCTTTCCAATCTCGGCCTCAGGGAAAATGGATACGTTTTACCCCTTTTCCTCCTTCCTTACCATTTTCCTATCTATTTCTTTTAACCCACATGGTCAAGAACTTTTTGGGAAGATATAAAGTATTGACCCTAGGACGCATCATCCGGCTCATCGACCTGCGGCTCATTGATTTGTGGCGCATCGCTCTGTGGCACTTCACCGGTATGTGGCTCATCGACCTGCGGCTCATCAACCTGAGGTACTTCACCGGTATGCGGTATTATAACATTATTCGTTCTTCTTCTTCGATATGCTATGAATGCTATCGGTATCGCAATGGTGGCAGCCACAGCCACAGTTGCAATAACGGGGTGAGCAACCGCCAGTGCCCATGCAGATTTTCCCAGTGAAACTACTTTACCCAGTAGAGACCCAGCAACGAATTCAGTACTTGTTTCTGCTCCGGCACCCGCCGCCGCACCTGCTGCTGCCATACCTGCACCTGCACCTCCCGCCGTACCTGCGCCTGCTGCCGCGCCTCCTGCTGCCGCACCTGCACCTGCTGCCGTACCTGCACCTGCTGCCGCTGCCGCAGCTACTGATGCCCCTACTCCTGCTGCCTCACCCGCTGCCACTCCTTCGATACCTTCTGCCGCTGCACCTACCGCCGTTGCTCCGGCTACTCTAGTATTTAAAGCTCTTTCGAAGAACCCTCCAGCCAAGTTATCCCAATATTTTATCGCCGAATCTGCTATGCTCAATGATCCTGCTTGGACGCTTACTTC
>JAIRMM010000011.1 GCA_031258695.1 Puniceicoccales bacterium | reverse complement strand
AATGGATGGAGCGCCTAACTTGGGTCATTGGAAACAATGGGGAGTAGTATCCACACTAAAGACATCACTTCAAAAAATGGTTTAATATCCAGTGAAATAGGCCGGGGGGGTCAGGACTTCTTTTACACCCTATAATTGATTTCCTCGGATTTTTTTCGCATCAAAACGTGTACCGATGTCCACCGCGTTAGTAATGGACCTCACTCTGATGGCTGCAAGATCACGCTTCATTCAGTCGGAGCTATCTCCAATTTTAATATTCATCATGCAAGTGGCTGAACAGCATCCGCATTTGTCGGTTTCAATGGAAATCTTTTCAAAAAATGACCCTCCGGCCTTTCTTTTTCGACAACTTCAATGCCATGGGTTTGCGGAAGTTCCAATGCCATGTGCAATCTTGCTGCCAAATCCCGTGCGATCCCAATGTGGCTTAGGGAGTCTCCGAGGTTTGTGGTTAACGATAGGTTGAAAATAGTGTCCCAATTAACGGCGATCGCATCGTGGAGGCATGTCCCTACGTGGATGTTTCGTTCGAGAATCAGTAGGCCGGAGTAGTCTTCGCCCAGGCCGAATTCTTTCCCACTACACATCATGCCCTCAGAATCAATTCCCCGCAGGTGACTTTTGCTGATTTTAAAATCCCCAGGCAATACCGTTTGGGGCAAAGCAACAGGAACATGGTCATTCAGTTTAAATTTTTTTGTTCCACAAACAATCTGTCGGGTGTCGTTCGGGCCAACACAAACCATGCACACCGACAATTTATCGGCATTGCGGTGTTGTTGGATTTTTTTTAATCTCCCCCACGACGAGTGTTTATTGCCTAGCGGTTTCAAGGTGTTCAATTCCTTCGACTTCTAGCCAAATGCTCGTAAAAACTTCACAAAGCTCTTCTCCGTCAATCCTTATATCCAAATACCTGCTTAACCACCTTGTACTTACTTTCATAGAATTGGTGCACTAGATAAACATTTCCCCATGGCTTGCAAGTAAAGTCTATTCACAGATTATGCGCGATAAACTAAAATTTAAAACCCACTTGACTTAAAAAGGCATGCAGTGTCATGGAGGTAATTTCGTTTCGGCCACGAGCTTCGATGCGAGGTGAAAAGTCTCCTTTCCTGGGAAGTTTCTCAGTTTTTCCCCACATCGATAAAAGATATGAAAGGGGAAAGATAATGAAATAGTAGACAATGCCGGGCGGGTAGTTGATTGCAGCTTCCCAGTCCACAGGCCAGCATCTCCGAAAGTTGATTTCTTAAATTATTCTGGGATCATTTTTTTGTTATGGGAGCGGCGATTGTCCCTCCCCAGGAGCGGTCATATTGGCTTTTTTCCTGAAGCATGACGGTGATGGCAATTTCAGGATCGTCGGCTGGGGCAAAGCAGGTACACCAGGCCAGATTCCTTTTTTCTCCATGGTCGAATAATTGAGCTGTTCCAGTTTTCCCTGCGATTTTTAGATTTTTGACCTTGGCATGTTTACCCGACCGATTTTCCATGACTTCGACCATCCCATCGCATTGACAAGGAAATTCTAATCCATCCTATCCAGACCAGGGATGGATGGTTGTCCGCATTCTGTTTGCCGCAATTGCGGAATTAAAACAGCAAACTTCAAAGGGAGTAACGAGCAAATATCCCTGGCCGATTGACAAATGAACGGTCTCTCCGCCGACCCAACTGCCGAAACCTCGAGCTTTTTTCCATGCCTCGGTGGGAACAAAACCTCGACCTTCATAGGGTAAATCGATGCCAGCTATTTCGGAAAAACCCAGCTCGGGGCGGTTTTTATTAGCCTATGCTTTTTTACTTTCTTGGCTTTTCCATGGAAAAAGTATTACAAATCCGGTGATGGCATCCTCAAATGTTATGCCAATGTTGCTCGTGAGATTTTCACAGGTAAATGTTCTACCACCGATTTCCGTCACCGCGGAACAGAAAACGGAATCCGTTCTCAGCACTTCCCCGGATTGTACAAATGCCATGGATGAAACCATTTGAACACGGAACCCGGAGGAAATTGTCCCTGGGTTGCCAGATTCAACCAGCTACCTTTTGAGGTTGTCCGATCGTCGGGATCGTGGGAAATTTTCGGAACTAGCAGATTTAAGTCGGGGAATGGTTTGCTTGTCAATGCTGGGGTTTCACCGTTGCGCACATTCATTACAATGGCACAGCCCCTGTTATCTCCGAGAGCTCGTTCGACCAGGTCTTGCAAATTTTTATCGATGCTAAGCCGTATGGAACTACCGTGTTTGGGATTTTCGGACTTTAGCAAAGTTCTCGCCATTCCAAGGGTGTCAATCTGCCACAATTCATAGCCGGGAATCCCGCACAACACCTCGTCCGCTCCCAGCGCGATCCCCGATTCTCCCATTTGGCATTTGGTGGTAAATGTTTTGATCTTTTCATTCAAACATTTCCCAGGATCCTCATCCATCCCCACATGCCCAATGATGTGGCATGCAAGATCCCTGTATAGATAATATCGTATCTCGTCCATGGATAGCCGCACGGGGGAATTCTTTGGTAGAATATGGATCAATTTTTGGGAGACCTCCTGGGAATATCATCGGCAATCTTCATGCGCAGCAAAAACTGTTGGGCCAAACGCTTGCCTATTGCATCGCTTGAAACCGCGCAGTTCTCTGGCATTAAATTTAATATTATTCTGCCGCAAAGTATACTTGCATGTTTTAGGTATGTCTTTGGGAATTCACCGTATAAGTCATGTAAATATAGGCTGATGGACAAGATACTCCTATGCCTCGCCAACAATATACCGTTCCTATCGTAAATATTCCCCCGCATGCCGGGCATACGGATTTGCCTTTGAATAATTTGAAGATAGAAAATCCCATAGATCATGTGGGCAAATTCGCGCACTGCCACCATGTAAAATATAGGGGGTACATCAATTCGTAGCCCGTCCCGTATTTCTGGATCTTGCTGGGTTTTTAAGAAATTGATAATGAATTTATGCATATTTTTGTCTATCCTTCTAGTCATGTTGAATTGTTCCGTTTTGCTTCACTTTTGATCGAGTAAATGCACTATCAAGATTTGGAACCCATGTTCGTACGATATCAAAAATCATGGAGCAAAGAGCACTCATTCGGTTTTTTACTCTCAAAGGGCTCAAAGCCAAAGAGATCCGGGCAGAACTCGAGTTGGTGTATGGTCCAGAAGCACTCGCTCTCTTGACAGTGAAGAAGTGGCGCAAACGCTTTCACGAAGGAAGAACCGACCTCATTGATAATCGAAGGCCGGGAAGGCCGGTCACACACGATCTTGCTGAGGCAATTCAGTCAATGCTCGCAGAACGACCATTTCTGTCGTGTAAGGTTCTCTGTCGGCACCTTCGCATTGGAAACGCGACGTGCCTGCGAATCCCTCACAATGACTGAGGGTTGACAAAATTCCATCTTCGTTGGATTCGATACACACTCAGAGAAGACGAGAAGAGCGAAAGGTTAACCTATTCAAGGCAACTTCTTGCCAGACTAGAACAACAGCAGCCAATGGACTTTGAACATATTATAGGGTGGTCTTTAAGTATTTATCCCCCCCACTTCTGGCGACAACCAGATGCAATCAAGCATCA